>CAYMDR010000001.1:0-21227 GCA_964389195.1 uncultured Candidatus Peribacteria bacterium
TGCAGTAACTTTACTACCAAGTTCAGTCTCACCACGAATAACCGGCTTACGATCTTGAATCTCAATACGAATATTTTTAAGAATAATCGTATCATCAATATCTTGATCAGCAAGCTGTGAAGGATGTGGCGATTTTACGTCCAAGGTTGAATCCAAAATAATATGTACCGGTACAGATTCCACCACTCTTTTTTCAGTAGGCTCAAGAACTCGAACCAGTAATTGATATCTACCATCACGTAAGGGTTGATCAACCTCAAAAATAAAAATATTATTTTCATCCGCAATAACATCGCCCAAAACTTTTTCATGGCCAAAATCGTTACGCAAAATAATTCGCACCTGTGCCCCCGCTGGCGCATAGCCTTTAATAAGTGGCGTAACATCGGAAACCAATTGATTTTCACTAAAATTAGTAATACGTGGCAACATCGTTGCAGCCTCACCGGGATCATTGCCATCCATTGGATTTGACCGGAGCTCTAAGTACTCTTCTGCATCACTAAACCCATCATTATCACTATCTGTATTCGTAGGATTCGTACCAATTTGATACTCCAATTTATCCGAAATACCATCTTGGTCAGTATCCTGAGCTCCATCTACTACCTGTAAACCATACCGTTTTTCCCAATCATCAGAAACACCGTTACGATCAACATCATTTGGAAAAGACAATGGATCTTTAGGATTCGTACCAAGCGTTATCTCACTAAAATCGGTAAAATCATCGCCATCGGTATCAAGCTGTAAAGGATCCGTGCTGTAAATATTAACCTCTTCATAATCATTCAAACCATCATCATCACTATCACTCACAAAGGGACTGGTGTGGTAGGTTACTACTTCCTCCCTATCTTGGAGCTTATCACTATCTGTATCTGGACTATCAGGGTTCGTACCGTATACATCCTCTTCCAAATAAGTTTTTAAATTATCCTTATCATGATCATCTGTTAAATCTCGCGCAGAGGCATTGCCATTGACATAAGATTTTAAATTACGGACCATACTTTGTAACTCCGCCTCAGTAATATAATCATTTGGACGGAAATTAGATCCAGACGAACAATCAACCATCTTTACATCACATGCTGCATTAAGATAGCGAGGGAACCACCAGGCATACCCTTTACTTGCATCAATATCAGCAAAAGGGGTGGTCTGTTCACGTATAAATTGTGAGCCACCAAGCATTGTTTCAAACTCATCATAATATATCCAAGATAAGACATCGGCAGAACCTAATAAAACTTTTACGGCCTCAATGCGGGTAATTACCTGAAAAGGCTTGAAAGGACTTTGCGGATCTCCATAGTAACCTTGAACCACCCCAAGCAGTGTTCCAATATTCACCTCACGTGCATAAGGAATATCTGCAGTCACATCAGGATAAAGTTGGATACGACTTAGATCGCTATCAACAATAGCATCAAAAGAACTAACGGTTAGAAAAATAGAAAGACATCCTTCTATATCAGCATAACAAGATGTCAAAAGTTCCTGTTTTTTTTGCTCCAAACCAAAAGTATTCAAAACGCTTGCCAAAATTTCAGCACGCGTAACACTTAATTCTGGTGGCAAAATAACAGGACCCAGTTCCGTCTGCACAATCGGCAACTGTTCCAATTGAGATGGCGCACTTATTTGCACCTCCGAAAGCGGTGTCCCAGTAACAATCGCTGTATTTATAGAAGACCCTGAGCCAGAGCCTGAACTTGAACCACCTGGCACATCGCCTGCAGGACTTGAGGCAAAACTTTGTGAATCCGGCACGCCACCATCCTCTCCTCCCGGGGGAGGCGGCCCAGGACTAGGCGTTGGACTTGGCGAAGGGGCAGGAGTCGGAGGGGGCGTTGGTGCTCCAATAGGTGGAGGGGTTGGGTCAGGTGCTGGATCAGGGTCAGTGCCGCCGGAACCACCAGAAGGAGGGGGCGTTGGGGTTGGTGTTGGTGTCGGCGTTGGTGTTGGGGTAGGCGGAGTAATTAAGCCAACAACCGTAATCGTTGCACTACCCTCAACGCTTCCAAAAGTGGCAGTAATGGTTGTTGTACCGGCAGCAACCCCAGTTGCCAAACCACTACTATCAACCGTAGCAATAGCACTGTTATCAGATGCCCACGTTGTTAAAGCATCATTCGTTACATCTTCACTGGGCGCACTACTATAGTTAGCCGTAGCCGTAAAAGCTTGCGTTGCCGCAACATTAATAGAGGCTGAACTTGGTGCAACCACTACACTTGTTGGTGTTTCCAATAACTCAATATCAACATCCACAGCACGTGCCAGTGGCAAACATAAAAAGCCACTTTGAATGAAAATCAAAAGGCAGGCGAGAAGATGTTTTTTTGTTTTTATCATGGACTAAATGACGAAACAGACTATTTCAGAGGTCAAATAACTTAACTAATTATACAACACTTTATAATTTGCGTAAACGTAAAGTAAAATTTCTCCAAAGGTTTTGCTGTTGATTAATTGAGTAAATTTTATTACTCTCTGCCCGGGTGGGGTTAAGGTCTCTATTAATGACCTCTTTTACCCCACCTACTGTAAATTCTGGTTCCAGGGTTATTTTCTCGTGCAGTTTTTTGGCACACCCCAAAGAAGTAGTTTTGACGATTTTACAAAAATGAAGTATAATTACACGAAATAGTTGTAAAATCAAAAACCAAAAGCATGCCTATAATTCCCCGTGAATCTGGAGAAAATACTTGCCGCAAAGCCTTAATTTTTTTAAGCAGATTTTTATCAATCGGCATTTTGGCAACGATCTTTCTTGCCAATACCGCTTTTGCCCAAATCTCCTTAACCGTAAAAAGCCCTGATCCCTATACGGGTAACCAGAGCTGGTTTGTTTATGAAAAAAACGCCGGAGAGGTAATTGAAGACATAGCAACGATTAAAAATTTCAGCAATAAAAAACAAAATATTAACATCTATGCCGTTGATGCCACCAGTAATGATGGAGGAAGTTTTATTTTGAAATTTAAAACCGAAGAACAAAAAAGTATAGGCATCTGGACAGAGCTTAAAGAAAACACTTTAATCCTTCAACCAGGGGAAAGAGTTGAGGTTCCTTTCAAAATTCATATTCCCCGTGAAGCTTCACCAAGTGAATATATCGGCGGCATTATTGTGGAAAATGGCGACGACAAAGATGAAACCATAAACGATGATACCTGCAGTGAAAAAGATAAAAATAAAATTTGTAATACTAATGTTACCGTAAAAACTCGCATTGGCGCGAGAATCTACCTAACCATTCCAGGAGAAACAAAAGAAGACATTGCCTGGACAGGCTTTTGGCAAATACAAAAATTATCAGGGCAAACCTCTTTTAAATTCCGTATCGAAAACAAAGGCAATGTTGCCTATGAACCCAGAGCGTTCGTGGAAATATTCGATAGCACCGGCAAGCTCTATGATACTTTTGAAAAACCCTTAGGCGACAGCTTACCAAACACAACCATCGAACCAACCACCAACTGGGAAAAAGAGCCTCCTTTTTTTGGCAAATTCACAGCCAGAGCTAGTGTTATTTTTCCTCAGCGTTTCAAATCCAATGACTTAGAACTTCATGGAGCAAACGAAAAAAAAGAGGTGAATTTCTGGATCATTCCCTGGGTATCCATATTACTTTTTATGACTATCCTTGCTAGTATAGGTCTAGCAATACATCGACAGAAATCACAATTAAAAAAATTACGCGCTTCATCGCAAGAATATGAGATAAAAGATGAAGAGAATATCATATCTATAGCAGAACAAAATAGTATCCATTGGAAAAAATTAGCAAAGATTAATAATTTACAGGCACCCTACATTCTTAAAAAAGGTGATAAAATATTAATACCACAACGCAAACCATAAGTTAGTGACATAACCTAAAATTCTGCAAATGAGAAAACAAAAGAAAAATCAAAAACCTGTAATGCTCATGGCCATGGTAATGATAGCCATCTTTACATCTTACATCATCCTCTATGGTAACTGGCTGGATGTAGGAAAAGTTGAGGCTTCAAATACCAATGGGACAGAAGCAACTGCCAACACCCTTACTTCCGGTAGTGATAGTCTTGCCGATGTCGCCAAAAGTGATAATGGCAATTATGTTGTAACCTGGACCAGTAACGGGCAAGGCGGAGATGCCGATAGCACTGGACAAGGTGTCTATTATCAACTCTACGACAGTAGTGGAGCGGCTCAATTACCAAATGCAGGAAGCCCTGCCGACCAGCTTGCCAACACCACTACAATAGGTGATCAGGAAAATTCAGCCGTAACCATGGATCAGAACGGCAACTTTATTATAGCCTGGTCCGACAATAATAATGGAGGTGGGACTTATGATATCTATGTACAAGCTTTTGATAGTACCGGTACTCGCATAGGCGCAGCAACAAAAATAAATGACACCTCCAGTTTAACCAGTCCACACCCTGATATCAGTATGGACTACAACTATTTCGATCAAAGCACCATCGCCCCTTTTGCCGTAACATGGGAAAGTTCTAGCGACGGGCTAACCACAGATATAAAAATGGCACCAATGTATGTAGATTACGGTGACACTGCGGGGCCTCTTCCTACCTCACCTGGAAGCAATGAAAAAGATGTAAATACTTACACTACGAATAATCAAAGTGAACCACGCGTTGCCATGAGCACCTCAAGTGAATTCATGGTTACGTGGTCAGGCGAAGGCACAACTCCAAGCGGAAACCATATCTGGTATCAGGCCTATAGCGTTGATGGTAGTGCTATTGGTAGCAATACCAAAGTAAACAGCAGTACTGTTACCACCGCCTCTAAACCAAGTATTTCCACTCAGAAAAAAGCTGTTACCATTGATGATGGTTTAGCCAGAAACTTTTTTATAAGTTACGATGGTAGTTCGGTAGATGATAACGCTGGTATCTATGGGCGATCTATTCAATGCATAGACAGTGGAGCTGGACTTGCTTGCTCCCTAGGAGCAGTTGAATTAACAATAAACTCCACAGCCAGTGGAACCCAAACCCTTTCCGATGTTGACATGGATTATTTGGGAAATTTTACCGTAGTTTGGCAAGACAGTGCATTAGATGGAAGCGGTAAAGGTATTTATGGCCAAAGCTTTAGCTTTAATGATGGCTACCCTTACGGCGCACTTTCTCGACTTGGTGCCGAATTCAGAATCAATACCACGACAAACGGAGACCAGGCCGAACCAGCTATTGGCATGAATGGTAATGGCCAATACGTTGTCGCTTTTGCCAGTGGCTCAACTCCCGATGTTAAAACTCAACAGTATGTTTCTGACCTTTTTAAAACAACCACCGAAACTTTAGCAAGCAGCGTTAATGCTATTTCTGAAAGCAGTATCGACGTAGCCGTAGCTCCTAATGGTAATTACGCTGCCGTATGGGTTTCACCAAGTCCACGTGGCATCTATTTTACCCTGTGGGACAGTGACGATAATGTCCTTGCTCAAAGTGTAAGAATCGACGATAGCGGAGTTACAAATGATGATGACAACCCATCCATCTCCTTTTTTAAAGATACCCAGGGAAGCGATGTTGGAAAATTCATTATTGCTTGGTCGCAAAGCGCACCAACCTGTGGATCTGGTTACTCAACAGCAGGCACGGACATTTGGTATCGTGAAGTATCATCTATCGGTACACCGGTAGGAAGTTGTGAAAAAAAGGTTCACGCCGTAAGTAGCAATGATGCCGCAGACTCTAGTCCTCAAGTAGCTGCCGGCTACTACAACAATGACGGTGGCGCGAACGAAGATACCTTTGCTGTAGCTTACCTTCATGAACCTAGCCTGCCAGACGTCACAACCATTCGTACCGCATACCACTCTGGCGATACACCCGTAGACCCAACCACCTTTACCGATTTTACCCTTAATGACGTTAACACATCTTGCACCAACTGCCTTACCGCTGATCAAGAAGTGGATTTAGACCCAAGCAATAACCACATTGTTTATACCTGGAGTGATGTTGATGAAAACGCTGAAAATGGCATCTACATAAGACAAGCAAATGCCGCAAGTCTTATCGGATCCGCTCAAAGAATCAACGCTTTAAATGGTCTACAACAACTCAAACCAAGCATCGGCTGGCTTCCTAATAACCAGTTCATCATGGCGTATACGGAAGCTGATAGTAGTTTTACCACGGCCAATATGATTGCTACACGATACCAATTTAATGGGAGCGGTTCGGCTACTGAAATCGATGCGCCTTTTACCGTAAGCACTTTCACAGATCCTAGCGGCCCTCAAGTGTATGGCAAAGTGGCCTCCGATAGTACCAATGGAACCTTTCTTGTAACCTGGACCGACCTACCAAGCGTATTAGAAGATAATCAAATTTATGGCCAACTTTATACCTACCTTGATAGTGCCATAGGGGGAATTGCACCCTTTGGATCAATCTTTTTTATCAATTCAACTCAAGCCGGGAGTCAAACCCTGCCAAGCGCCAGTATGAATAGTAGCGGTACCACTCTAGTAGGATGGGAAGGTAATTTCCAAGACGTAGTGGGTACGAGCGGAGCGGGCGACGATAGCGCCGGTGCTGTTACCCAAGTTTTGAGGAACCCACTCTATGCTGACCCTTATCCTGAACTTCAACCAGAAGCCCAACAAGAAATTTTAGCTGGTGGACGAACCCTTAACGTGCCAAGCGATATTAATTTCCCAAACGCTACAGTAAACACTGCCTCTGCTACCAGTGTAGATGTATCAATCCGTGATAATACTTTAGGCGAACCTGACCCCATTCAATATATTGAATTTGAAGATCTGGACGGCGTAGCTTCGGTTATTAGTGTTTCCGCCAGTGATTTTATTTTAGCCTCTGACAGCCAAGTTTATATTGAAGCAACCGCCATGGCTGTAAAAAACTGTGATCAAGATTTGGTAAGTGACGGCCTATGTATAAGCACTATAAATGGCGACCCTGCTGCTTTTGACCTCAGTAATGCCGAAACCGCTGACGATACGGCAGGAACGGATGTTTTTTATAACTTTACTTCAAGCCTTGAGCAAAAAACCCTAGGAACTAAATCAGGAAGTGGCATCGGAAAATGGCGTTTCTTTCCAGAATTTAGATTAACTATTCCAGCCATCACACCACCCGGTGACCACAACGCCACCGTTACCTTTTCCTTAACCTAAAGATGAGAAAACTAAGCCTTACAATAAGCACTCTGTTTTTCTCCCTCGTTCTGGGTGGGTTGATAGCCCATGCAGCCGCCTCAGATGAAAATAAATTCACTATTCACCCTACCTACACCCACCAAGGAAATAAAAACTGGATCATTACCAAGGCACAACCAGAAGAAACCATTACTGAGTTTTTAACTCTTGAAAATCTTTCAGAAAATACTCAGCACATTAGCCTTTTGGCAAAAGAGGCTAACAATATTGATAACAACTTTAAACCGATAGAAAAAGAGGCCTATAAAAACATTGGCACATGGATAAAGTTACCGCAATCTTCTTATACAATAGAGGCTCATGGAAAAATAAAAATCCCTTTCACTTTTACAATACCAAAAAACACAAAGCCGCAAGAGTACACTGGAGTTATTTATGCCGTAAAAGAACAAACTAACGCCCAAAATATTAAAGTGGTAACACGCTTAGGCGTAAGAATCTATCTGGAGGTAGGAACTTTTAATACTTTGAGTACTAATATTTTTAATACAACAACTTACAAAAATACCCTTTTCTTTGGTCTGTCTTTGATAGGCTTTTTAGGAGCACTTTTTTATCACGCCATTATTCTTATCGAAAAAAGAAAATATGCAAAATAATCCTCTTCATAAAATCTTACTCGTCGCCACCTTTGGACTCTTCATGCTCAATTTTAGCCCTGTCCTCGCACAAGTTATGGAAATAGAAGTGCTTGGTGGGGGCTATCGCCTGCGTGGGCCAGATGTCATATCATTCGACGACGTAACCGCATCTTTTACTGAAGGTACAAGTATAAGAGATCTTCGCGACCTTGATGCTCAAAATGAAGAAAGCCTCGCCAACGGCAATGCACTTGATTATATCGCTATCGAAGACCAAAATGGAGGAAACCCATTTGTCGTAGCTGTAAGTGCCACCGACTTTGCTTCTGACAGTAACGACTTTGCCAACACCAATTTTGAAATTAAAAATGCCAATGGCGATGGTGATACAACTGACGATATAATACCGGAAAACAGTCAAACCACCGAAACAGGGGTACAGCTGGATGCCAGTACCGACAGTTATATTGATTTAAGTACCCAACGAGTACTCTTTAGCAGCGAAGGAAGAGCACCAGGCGCCTGGAGAATCTATCCAGTATTACGTATCAATATTCCTGCCGAAACTCCACCCGGAGCATACACCTCAACCCTTACCTTTACGATTTTTTAAAAAATGCTCACACGCCAAACTTTAAAATTCGCAGCAATTCTAAACCTAGCACTTCCCGTTATCTTAATGCTCGTAACCAGCCCTATGGCTGAAGCAAAACTCTATGATTTTGCAACGCTGGACGTGCAGCCCGTAGCTCGCGAAGGAGCTCAAAATAAAAGCTGGTTCGTAGAATATTTACAGCCCGGTCAACAGCTACAAGAAAAGCTCCTCGTCTCTAATTTGAGTACTGAAAATAAAGAATTAGAAATATATGTGGCCGATAGCAATGAAAGCAAAAATCAAAACTTCTCAGTAAAAACCCCTCAAGAAAAATCCGAAGATATTGCTGAATGGATTACATTACCAACGCAAAGTTTAAGCATCGCCGCAGGAGAAACTAAAATCTTAAGCGTTAACTTTATATTACCCAAAAACGCAGGGGTGGGGCTCCATAGTGGAGCAATTATGGTGCGTGAAAAAGCTCAAGCTTTAAACAATGGAGCAGAAACCAATATCGCCATCGAAAAAGGCGTAAGAGTATATCTCAATGTTACGGGGTCAGCTATTACCAAGGCTGAGATCAAAAACTTTAATTTAACCGAATCTCCAAAAACGCTCACCACCGACATAACTTTAAAAAATCTTGGAACTACCGATTTTAACAGTAGCTATGACCTTGAACTTACAACCATAACCGGCAATCTTTTCCAAAGTGTACATTTTGAAGACAAAGTAAAACCAACAACAACGGAAACCCACAGCATAAATATGGCTAAACCAAGCTTTGGGCTTTATCAGCTCTCTTTGAATTTTCAGGATAAAAATTACCCACTAAAAACCATGCTCTTCATTCCACTATGGATGGTAGGAGCTGCACTGGCTTTAGGAGTTGTCGTATTAAAATTTGCCGGTAAAAAAGCCTTTAATAATTTTGTTATTTTTTCGCGCCAACTGCAACTCCAAAAAAGTGCCGTATACTTTGGCCTATTCTTGGTTATTGCCACAGTCACAAGCTATGGCTTTGATGTAAATACCCAAGACATCAAATCACAAGTTTTAGGCACAAATTTACCAAGTTCTTATGAACTCACTGTTAAATGGGGCAACTTGCGCCAACTACCTTTACCTGCAAGTTATAAAAAAGGTTGGGAAGGAAAATTCATTGTGACAAACGGAACTATAAGTATCAAAGATTTACTGAATTTTGAAAAGGGTGACACAGCACAATTAACAAATAATGGACGTGCCCTAAAATTCAACGTAAAAACCGGTCCCGATAATGACGGCATCGTCCTAAAAATAACACCAACTGGTGAAACGGCTCCAACTATTACTTACCAAAACACCGCAACAGGAGAAAATACTGATTTTGAAATTACCGATTTCTTAAATACTGCAGGCATTTTCCCTGATGCCCTTTTTGCTACTTCCATCGAAACAAAGCTTAGTGCTGGGAATAACTCTTCCGAAATAATAGAAGAACAAGAGGCAAGTTCCAACGCCACAACCATCACAAGTAATGCTCAGCTTGAATTAGAAAATCTTTTTATCGAAGATTTACCGGCCTCATCTGAAGCCCTCTCAGATTTTATTTTAAGCTCCGAATACATTGAAGATTTCTCTACCGTCAATGGTATAGCACAGGTTGAAACAGAAAAAATTCTGATCGATGTCTTAGAGGGTTCATCAGATGTTATCGAGCAGATCGCAAGAGAACCTGACCTTAATTATGTTTTTATACCAACTGAAACCATTACCTTCCCTCCTCAAGATTTCTCCTTTGATCAAACCCAACTTTCCAGCCAAGAGCTTGGAACCATGATTTTTGTCCAAAACAAAGATACCCCTTGGAACACCTATCTTGGCACCAGCGACTTTATCTCTCTTTCAGGAAAAGGCACCATCCCCGCTTCTGCCTTAACCGTAGTCCCAGGCGAAATAGAAGTATTAAACCAAGACGAAGGTAGCCAAAATATTGAAGCTGGCAAAATTCGTACCTTTAGAGGAACCTATGATAAATCAACCTTGGTAGATGTACAGCCAGAAAACGACATTACCCAAATCTTTACACTCAATCCGACGCTAGAAGTTCGTATTCCACCCGGCACATTACCAGGCCGCTACCGTGGAACTCTCACCATTACCAGTTTATAATTAGTTTTTTATAGCCATCAACAAACCGCTATCAAAAGGCAAAAGCACGCTTTCCAATTCCGGCGCTTCTTCTACCAGTTTAAAAAACTCCCCAAGCTCTTTACGATGAGATACGCAATTGTCAGCAATCATAACTCCCCCGCTGCGCAGCTTAGGAATTAAAACCTCCAGATAACTTTTGTATTCCAGTTTCGTCGCATCTAAAAAAATTAGATCAAGCACCTCGTTTACTTCCGGTAAGATTTCGGGGGCATGCCCAAAAATCTGTTTAATAAAAGGTGTAAGACCGGCACGCTGAAAATTTTGGCCAGCTATTTTAAAACGTTCAGCATGTGACTCCACCGTATACAATACCCCTTGATTATGAGACAATGCTTCCGCCAAATGGATACCAGAATAGCCATTAGATGTACCTATTTCCAGAACCTTTTTGGCCTGGGTCACACGCACCATCATATGCAAAAATAACGCCGTGGTCTGAGGTACATTCCAAAATGGCACAGCGCCTTTTCGTACCTCTTCCAATCCTGTTAAAACCTCCACTATCTGGGGATTCGTAATCTGGTTCATAGCACTAAAATAGCATACCGCCCGCCTCTCTCCAATGAAAACTACCTTTAAAAAACTTGCTATCGCCATCCCCACCTATAATGAGGCGGAAAACCTTGAGGAACTTTTAAATAAATTACGTAAAACAGTTACCACTCTTAAAAAATGGCAAATAGATATTGTGATTATTGATGATAACTCACCTGACGGCACAGCCAAAAAAGTACAAAAATATCAGGCCGATTTTCCAGGACTACACCTTATGGAGGGGCGCAAAGAAGGCCTTGGAGCAGCCTATACGCGAGCTTTTCAATACATCCTCAAAAACCTAAAACCCGACTACATCATGCAAATGGATGCAGACTTACAACACAACCCTAGCGATATTCCGCGCTTTTTAATAAAAGCCGAACAAGGCTATGATTTTATCATTGGATCGCGCTACATAACTGGCGGGGACTATCCCAATTGGAGTTTTAAACGCAAAATTCTATCCTGGGGAGCAAATTTCATTGCCAGAAACATTGCGGGAATTTATCATGTCAAAGATTGCACTTCAGGTTTTCGGTGCATATCGGCAAATTTTTTGAAAAGTTTCGCTCTACAAGGGCTTAAAACAAATAGTTATGCTTTTCAAATGAGTTTGCTCCACGCCGCCAGTAAAAAAACCCTCCGCATCGTGGAAATACCAATTCTCTTCCCTAACCGTAAAAAGGGTAACTCTAAATTAGGACATCGAGACATTCGTGAATTTTTTATCAACGCTTTCCAGCTCCGTTTTAAAAAATATTAAGATCTATGCTTAAAAAAAATATCTTACAAAAAAAATTTAACAAACTCTTTGCCGTAAGTGCACTCCTTTTTGTCTTCAACATTTTCCTACCCTTTATGGTAAATGCTCAAGAATCTTCCACCATTGGGCAGCATCTTGACCGCGGCGATTTTAGCATCGATACAACACCAACAACATTTACGCTCCCCTCTGTTAATATTTCAACCCCAAATACCGCCTATAAAAGTTACTATAATGGTTTTACCAATACTAATCCTCTTTCTGTGCACGATGGACGCTACAGCGGAGGAATACGCGTAACAGTACAAGCCAGTGATTACGATCCGGCAACACCCGATGATACCTCAGATGATTTAGCTAGCACAAATCTAAGCATTGTTACCAGTAACAATGCTTTTAGCGAAGTTGTTAAAACAGCAACACCCGCCATGTCGGCTCCTCTAGCTGGCGACCCCGCAGATGATGCTGATTACACCAGTTTTACAGCTCCACTCGTAATTTTGGATGGTGCAGGCAATAGTCCTGACTGCAACATTGGACGTGTAGGAACCTACACCACTTATCCAAGTTTTCGCCTAACCATACCCAACGACACACCGGCAGGAACCTATACCAACACCATCACTTATGATCTTATGGAAGCGCCCACCGGCTGCTAAAAAACCTTCCTGGCTTTCTAAAATGATTCTTTCGATAATGGTAGTCAGTTTTATGCTACCATTTTTGCCAATGGTTCAATTACAACAGCTAGCTCATGCAAATTATAGTTTAAGCCCTGCTGATGAAAATAAATTAATGCGTTTCCAGGTAAGTCCTGGTAGCGAAATCAAAGGATCCGTGATCCTGACCAACACTTCACGCCAAGCTCATGAAATGCATTTACAAGTTTTAGACGGAGCAAAAACAAACTCCGGCGGTTTTGCCATAAGCCAAGAGGACACACCTCAAAAAAATATTGGTGTCTGGACTCAACTTAAAACACCTCTACTTACTTTAAAAGGACGAGCAAAAAAGCCTATTGAATTCACCATAAAAATTCCTAGTGACACCCCCCCAGGAACCTATGCAGGCGGCATTATCGCTCAAGAGGTAAAGCTTGAAAAACAAGGTAACATCGTAACCAGCGTAAGAAGCGTTATTCCACTCTACGTTATCGTCCCAGGTAAAATATCAACCAAAAAAAGCGGCGGGAAAAATATCGATACAACAAAAGAGTTAGTTTCAAAACTACAATGGACCTCATTTACTCATACTTTCACCAACAATAAGCATCTTTTTTTATTAGATTTAGCAAATACCGGCCAAACAGCCCTAGCTATTAAGATTAACATAACCATTGAAAGTTTTTGGGGGCTAAAAAAGATCGCCCTCCCAGAAAAAGAGATCTTCCTCTACAAAGATGAAAAAATTACCGTGCGACTACCCGCTGAAAATATGCCATCAGGATCATTCAGTGCCAATGCTAATATAACCTACTCGCTCCAAGACCTTGTAAATAATACCCAAAAACCGCTAGATCAAATCAATAAAAAAATCGAATTTTCAGCCGAAATACCTTATAGTACAATAGCAATAATATTTATAGCGGCCATTGTTACGATCTTAATAGTCATCATTATGATTCGTGTAAAACCGTTACAACGATAAAAATATCTGCTATGCTAAAAACCATGAAAAGTACCTTTAGCCCAAAAAATTTAACCATCATTGCCATTGTAAGTGGACTTAGCCTTATCACATCCTCTTACCTTGCCTATGCACAAGTTACCGGCAATCAAGAGGCCGAGCTAAGTATAGAAGCCGGCACCATTACTATAGAAGCTCCGGAATCGATCACTTTCGACCCCGTCTTTATCCCTGCAGATGGCCAACCTTTTTACATTTATAAAACTTTGGATCCAAGTGACCCCAATAGCGTACTTCAAATTAATGATGGCGATGTTACCGAAAATTTTAAAGTAACCATGAATATTTCAGGTTTTGCCGACCCTTTAGGTAATGTCAAAGTTCCCTATGATAATGTGGGTTTTGTAACACTCTCATCAGATGCCAGCGGTATCGATGGTGATTTTAACCAGGATGGACAAATTGATGCTTTTGAAAGTTCAGGGGCAGCGGGTCCGGGTGGCCCAGGTGGTGGACCGCCACCCCCACAAATCATCGATCCAAACAGCCTAAATTTCACCGCACCAAAAGGTTGCGTATGGGATCCCACTAAAACTTTAGCCAACATTTGCGCTAATAATTTTGAGACCGTGAGTGGCAATGGTATGCAGAGCGATGCCTTTGATCTTCTTCAGGCTCCCGAACCAAACGGTGGACGTGTAGGTGCTTATTCCATGGGGCTCGGTTTCCAAATTCTTATTGATCCTGCCGATGTAGAACCAGGAATCTACACATCCACTCTTACCTTTACTCTCTATCAATGTAGCGACACCAGCTGTCTGTAATTACACCTATGCACCTTTCTTCCAAAAAACTTAAATTTATAAACGTTATAAGCCTGCTAGCCTTAGGCAGCAACCTCTTATTACCAAAGATGGTATTAGGCCAACAGGGATCCAATATCGATATTAGCCGTACTCCTTACCTTTCTTTTGTTGATCTTCCAGAATCCTTTGCTTTTAATAACATATCCGTACCGATAAATGATACAGGTATCGTCAGTGACGCAACCATTAACTTAAGTACGCCGGGTGCAGTTTTACCTCCAGAAAGAGTTATTTCCATATCCGATACACGCGCTTCTGGTGGCTTCAATTTACAAGTAACAGCAACCGACTTTAGCGGAGGTAGTTCAAGTATTCCCAATAGTGGGTTTCGTCTAGTTTCTTCATCCGCCATTACCCTGGGGGTTGGCGATACCGTGAACAATAATGTTGTCTATATGAATGGCTTTTCAGGGCAACAAGGTCTTATAGCACCTTTAGCCGTGAGTGCCACTGCTGACTTTAGCGACACAACAACTTTCACCTCAGGAGCTTATGCCGCTACCAATACTTTAGATGGAACCGTGGATCTACTCCAAGGATGCTTAACCGAAGCCCAAGGACGCAATGGCGAAGTCGGACTTGGTATTAGTTATTATTTAGAGGTTCCAAAACTCACCCCTCCAGAAGATTACAATAGTACCCTCACCTATACAATTACAGACACTACTGAAAATCCTTGTTCCTAACTTCTTGCCGCGATGAAAAAATTTTTATTACAAAGTTTGCGTATCAGTTTGGTATCTTTCCTGTTTTTGTTGAGCATTATACCCACAAGTTATGCAGGCATCAGTCTTATTCCAACAACACCAGGGCAACGTCAATTCAGCTTTGAAATTAAACCCGGCCAAGAGCAAAAAGGCATGATCACATTAGAAAATCTCGATAATAAAAAGGTAAATGTACACCTTTATAGCGCCGACGGCACACAAAGTAACCAAGGAACCTTTGCCCTCACCACACTGGCAACCCCCCAAAAGCATATAGGAAATTGGATAACGTTCACTCAACCAGAACAAACACTTGAACCACTTCAAAAAAAAGAGATTCCCTTTATCGTAAAAATCCCGGCTAACGCCACACCAGGAACCTATTCGGGTGGAATTGCCGCAGAAAGTAGCACAGCTTTAGATAAAAAAACGGGAAAAAGTGGCGTAAGTATTTCTTCACGCATCGTCGTAAAAGTATTTGTAAACGTACCCGGAGCCAAAAATAATCAATACGAATGGCAAGATTTTTCTTATAATGCAGGCATTGAAAATCGCAAACCCAGCTTTAATCTCACCTATAAAAACTTAGGCAATACTGTCATCTTAATCGATCAAAAAATAGAGGTAAGCGGCTTCCCTTACAGTAAAAAACAGACTTTAGATCTACCAATCGCAACACTACTTCAAGGCAGCGAAAGCACCCTCAGCCAGAAATGGGTTGATCAACCTTTCTTCGGTTTCTATAAAGCAAATGCAACTATAAACTTTTCCGAATACGACATTATTAACAATAAAAAACTTAATGGACAGACCTTGAGCAAAGAAATAAATATCTACGTTCCTCTCAAGCTGGACACAACCGAAGGAAGGCTAACCCTAACCCTTATTGTTGTTATCCTCTGCTTACTGATTGGTTATTTATTCTGGCTTCTACGTGAAATGCAGTTAAGAAAAAACTTCCAAGGATATAAAGTAAAGGCTGATGAAACGGTGAGTTCTATAGCCGAAAACTATAACATACCATGGAAACGTCTGGCTAAAATCAATAAACTATCGCCACCTTATAATCTAAAGCCGGGACAAACTATTTTAGTCCCAGGGATAAAAAAACCTAAAAAAATATGAAAAAACTTTGGACATTCATGATCATTTTTTCACTAGTGACTTTCTCTGCCACAGCAATAGCGGCTGACCCCACGCCTCCAAGCACTACCCCCCGACATAGTGACGGGTTTACCATCATGCCTGCGTATCCAAATACCATCAGCCCTCGTAAATTTCTTTTTGAACTAAAACCAGGCTCATCAACCAGTGATTATGCCTACATTAAAAACCTTTCCGATCAAGAAACACACTTTTTATTATATGGAGCCGATGCCACACTTTCTAACCAGGGAACCTTAGCCTATAAAACAAGGCAAAGTGAAAACAATGGCCAAGGTAAATGGATCCAATTCGATGAACCAGAAATAGATCTTGGCCCCGGCGAAGCTAGAATTATAAAATTCACCGTCACCGTTCCAAAAGGCACAACAGAAAATACCTATAAAGCCGGCATTGCCATCGAAAAATCCAAAAAAGACACCAAAAATGCCGGCGTCATCATTGCCAGCCGCGTTATTTTACACTCAGAAATAAAGGTCACCTTAAACCCCCAGCCCATACCAAAAGAAACAGGTGAAAATCCCCTGGTAGAAAGCCTTAAACCAAAATGGCAAATCTACTATTTTTGGATATCCTTAGCTCTTTTCTTAACAAGCATCGGCTTACTTGGATGGTCAACCTGGAAAGAAAAAAACCTCAAGCACCATTCAAAAAAACCTCCAAATAATCGCGCACAGACCTAATAGCCTTACCGCGGTGACTAATCCTATTTTTCTCCTGGATACTCAAGGCAGCATATACTTTGTCATAGCCAAGAGGCTTAAAACAGGAACTCAAAGGAATACCCGGTGTAATGGGAGCCTCTAAATCAAGGGTAATAACACCATCCGTTACACCTAAGAAAATATTACTATTACCATTTTCTTCCACCAAAGCGGCGCAGCAAAAAAAACGTGCCGTCCGTTTTTCCGCAGGTACATCTTTCATCGCTTTAAAAAAATACTCAATCCATTCAATATCTGTAGCCTTCTCTCCCGCACCCCAGCGACGCGTTTTTATACCCAGCTCACCAGCAAGCGCATCCACCATAATCCCGGAATCTTCCGCTAACGTCAACAGTCCTGTTTGTTGCTGATAAAAACGTGCTTTATTGAAAGCGATCTCTTCATGCGTCTCCCCTATCTCTACCTCGTAATCCCGCAAATTCAAGGCTTTCGAGCTATGAATTGCAAAAGGTACACCTTCTAAAATCTCTACCATTTCCTGATATTTCCCCGGATTAGATGTGGCAATGACAAACTTACGCATAATAAAAAAGTCTTAACGTTTACTAAATTTTTCACGAGCAGTAGAGATTCTTTCAGCATAATCGGCTAGCACCTTACTATTTTTTGTATCCCAGCGACGTAATAATTTTATAACATTCAATGCCATTAAAGAGTTTGGCTGTTGAGCCGTAAAGTGCAGATTCATTTCCACCCGCGGAACATACTCCTCAAGCTCAACAATAACTTTTCCACCCTCTTCCAAAAGCTCTTTACGCTTATTCAGCTTGCTGAGAACATCCAAATATTTCAGATAATAGATCCACTCATTTTTAGCATCTAAAGTAAGAGCATGAGCGAAATTATCCTGAGCTTTAAGCAAATCCTTATGGGTCTCATAAAACGACCCCAGCCGTATAAACCCTTGGGCGTCCCACATATTTTGCTGCGTATAACGTACATAATAATCCTCGGCTAAACCAACATTACCCTGCTTTTCAGCCTCTACCGCTTGATCCAATAAGAAATATCGTGGCATCAGAACATTTTCATACGCTTGTAAACCGGCTGCTTTTAGAGTTGGATCTTTTTGCCGATAAGCCAAAATCAAACCGCCAACCTCATAAGTTTGCGTAAGCGTAAAAACAAGCACAAGCACAAAAATCGGCATAAATAAGATTTGAACCCAAGCTCGCCCAGCAACTTTACGTGGCGATGTCGTCACCTCATCATTAATAGTTGCCAGCAAAAGCCAAAAAACAATTAAGTTCGTCGCAAAATTGAAATTGTAATCTACTTGGTTATGCAACAATGCTCCTGCCGCAGCTAAAAATAAAAGCAGTAAAATAAACCGTTTTTCAGCATTAGCATTTTTAAATGCTACCAACCATTGTATAAAAAGGCATAACAAAAAACTAAGAAAAAACAGTGCCGCTGGTAAACCACTTTCAGCCGCAATTTTTAAAAAAACATTATGAGGATGATCTGACGCCGCCAACCAATTGGCTTGGATAGAACGGTATACATAGCCAAAACTCATAGGACCATAGCCAAAAATAGGCTCACGTTTTATAAGAACAAAAGCTCCTTTCCAAAAATCCAAACGTTCATCCACCGAAGTTAACTGTTCACCATGAGCAAACTTTGCTTTCTCTTCAAAATTAAGCTTGGCCATCCCCAAAAATTCCCGCCCGCTTTGCGCCAAAAAAATAAACCCCAGACTCACAAGCACCATCGCCGCCACCGAAAAAACATTCCGCCATGGAAAAACACTATTCTTACGCTTCCTATCAATCAAAAAAACAACTACCCCATAGACACTTAATAACGCTGCCTGAGCCATAAAGACCAAAAAACCGGCTCGCGAAAAAGTTAGTAAAAAAGATGCCAATATTAACCCACCTATAAAAACTTTTACCACTTTACAATACTCCGCCCTCCACACATAGTGGAAAAATAAAGGCCATAATAAAAGGAAAAATAAGGCAAAGGCATTAGGCCAAGCATCATTTTTAACAGCTGGATCATAAAAAAGTCCAAAAGCCCGCGTATGAGGAGAGCTAAAATATAAAATATACCCACCCAGCGAACACATCAACAAAAGCATTAAAGCTAAAGCATACAACCATCGTCGCTTAAAAACAGATCCGCCAGCTACAAATAATAATGCTACGCTACTTGTCATTAAAACCTCCGTAAAACCAAAGTTCTTTGTTTGTGAAGTAAAAAAAGAGACCCACACCCACAGCACATAACTCCCCAAAAAAAGATACTTTGCTTTATCTAAAATGCCTAAAGTCATCTTTCCAATTGACAACCGCTCCGCCAACTTAAACCCAAAAATACTCAGTACAATAAAAGCAAACAGCAAAGTCACCCAAATTTTGCGCCCCATATCAAACTTACTACCGGCAGGAATAAAAACTGAGGCCACCAAATAAACTCCAACCAACAGCGTGGGAAAACTTGCTAACATTTTTTTGTAAACAGCACGCATCAGCAAAAGTTATTTTTTACAGAGCCTAAAGGCATCATACCGCAGGCACACAGATTACAAAAGTCAGATACTCAAATTTACGCTGCTCCTCCTGCCATATCTTATAAAATACATCTTGCAACTCTTGCCAACGCTTTGGCTGCAAACTCGCGCGTTGGTACAAAGCAATAATATCCGCTACCGCTTGTGGATTTTTAGAGGCAACCGCATGGTGTTCATTCACACGCAATTTTTGCAGATAACGAACCATCAAGCCATAATACTCATCATCAAGCTCTCTAAATTTTTCCGTGTGCCAAACCTCTAACAACGTCAGATATTCGGCGTGCCATGATACATTATTTAAACGATTAAGAGCCAAAGCTTTTTCATATAAAATAGCTGCACTCATTTTTTGCTCCCAACCCCCTTTTGCCAAAATACGTGCCAAGCTTACATATACCTCTGCCCATTGAGGATACTTTCCCAAAGCTTCTTCAAGAGCCGTAACGGCCTCAGGGTAAAAATCCTGCTCCACATTCTTATCTAAGGCAGCTTCCCCCAATAATTCATAATGCAAAGGTATAAAAAAAGAAAAAGCGGATGGCGTAAAATAGGCACTCTTAATTTTTTCATGAGCAATTACCTGTTTTTCCATTAATTTAGTTACTTGGTACTGCCACACAAAACTCACACTCACCAATAAAATCGCCAGAACACCAACCACCATCCCACCCTTTAGCAAGCGGAGACACCATCCTTCAAACTTCACCGTCCCGCCCTGTGCTCCATTCATACTCAAAATAAGCCAAAAAACAAGCCACGGCAGCATCGCATTAATATTATAATCAACCAACGAATGCGTAGCCATCGCCGTAAAACTCATAAAAACAACCAAGCGCCACCAGAACGTTCCAGTCTTTGCCTTAAGCAAAAATACCAACTGCTTAAAACCAACTATCGCTAAAAACAAGGCAAATAACAGCGCGGCGGGCAAACCATTTTCCACAGCAATCTTTAATAAAAGATTGTGAGGATGCGTAGAGGTTGCTAATAATTCAGGTTGTACACGAGGATACTGAAAACGAAAGCCATCACTTCCAACCCCAAACCATGGATAATCTTTTATAAGCAATAAACTATTACGCCAAAACTGCACACGCTCATCGGTTGACTGATCAGCACTATGACCTTGATCCCCAAGACGCGCAAAAACATCTTCCGTTAGCGGGACAACTTCTGCCAAAACTACTGGTTGTGTAAGGCGATGCAACGCATTCACGGCTAACCCCAAAGCGATCCCTATCAAAATCAACCCCATCAATAAACCAACCGTTTTAAAGGGCAAAGAACCCTTTTCACCATGCTTCGCCACAAAAAATCTTCGCGCAACCATAATCACCATCATCAACAACAAGGCTGCGCCCAAAGCCACATACGCTCCACGTGAGAAAGTCAAAAACAGAGCAGCAATATTCAATACTAAAACAACTACCGCCACCAAAGACTTCCACCAATGCTGCTTCCTGCTCAAAAGCAAATAAACACAAAAAGGCGTGGCCATAAGCAAAAAAAACGCAAAAGTATTAGGGTAGGTGGTATAGTTCTCAATACCTTTAAACAGGCCGCTAAGACGGGAATTGTGTTCAAAAATAAAACTTATCAAACCCTGTAAACTCAAAAAACCGCTCAGCAAAATCATAACCCAGCAAAGCAACTGTTGCTTCTTTTCAGCCCACAATCCAAACCCCCAACAGCGACTCAATAAAAATAAAGCGACCCCCAGTGTATAG
>CAYMDR010000001.1:21237-25296 GCA_964389195.1 uncultured Candidatus Peribacteria bacterium
TCTTGTTGCAAACCAAAGACTACACTATAGTCTCTGGCAGTTCATATAGGCTGCAAGCGGAACCAAAAAGAGCCAATAAAAAAAAGTACAAAGAGCAACAGTACAACCTCTTCAAGACCAAAATACAAAACTTTTTTAGGCATTCGCCAAAAACCGATCGCCAGTGGCAAAGCCAACAAACTTGCTAAAAACCAACTAGAGGTCGTAAAAAGAAAAAACTGCTGAAACATTGAAAAAACTTCATAAAACAACCCTACAAAAGGATCATATACGCATCAAGTTTTTTTTCAACAATTTCAATAATATTACCTACTTAATCAATTCCCACCCCCCAGTTAAGATATTTTTTTTCAACAAAAAACTTTTTTGCTCGCCGCCAACAAAAGTAACCTGCACTTTAATCCCTTCGTCCTTATTTTTATAAACCATTACGCCTTCTATCTTAGCCGTTCTTCCTTTTACTAAAGCGGGAACAACCGTATTTTCCAAAATAACTTTTTCGGCACTAGAAAAAGTAAAACTATAGTTTACCGGATAATCATTATTTAAAAGCGGTGCTGTTTCTAAGGGCATAACAACCCTAAGCTCCTGAGTAGAAGTTTCATTAAGTGGAGCTTCTACCAACTTAGGCGCAGCATCAAGACTCCCGGCCGGCACAGGGGAAGCTTCTGGTTCTGGCAGAGGTTTTGTCGCTGAATCCGCCAAGGGAACAGCGTCTAAAGTGGGAGCCACTTCCTGCGTCAAAACATTATTGTAGACAGCATCATTATTAAGAGGCGCTATTGCGGGCACTTCAGGCACTTTAGGCTGATCCTTTTTTACCTCAGACTTAACATTTGCTTGCTGCAAAGACCCACCAACCAAAGGCTCAAGCTTATCTTGAGAAGGTAAAACTAAGCGCCCTGGAAAAGTTTTTAACTTAGGCTCTTCCGTTTGAACCTCATCTTTTAATTCACTCTTCTCATCCTCCTGACTTTCAACAACCATCGTCGTATCCACCTTTGGCATCTCGGTACCGCTCTTCAAATCTACCGTCCATCTAAAAGCTTGAACCGCAACAATCGTTAATAACAAAAGTGATGGTATGGCGGCAAAAGGGTATTTCCATCTTTGAAAAAAATCCTGCCATGAAAAAGTAGCTTCTGTCTGAATAGCCGGAACTTCATGAATGTGGTTCAAAAGCCGGGTACGCAAAGATGCTTTAAAAGCTTCATTGATAACAATATTTTCAGCTCGTTTAGCTTCACTAAACTTCTTAATCACCGGCGCAAAATATCTACTATTTGGTCTGGCCATACACAAAGTACAAAGGAGGTAATAATTTATTAACTAAGTAATATTTTCACTTTTTTCAAGGCTCTAAACACTTTAACCCCAATATGATTAGGGCTTAACCCCATAATTTCAGCTATTTCAATATTTGAAGCCTCTTCAAAAAACTTTAAACGTATAATTTCCCGATCCTCAGGCTCTAATTTCGCCAATAACTCTTGAATTTCACCTTGTGTTTCTTTTTCGATAACATCTTTCACCAGATTCGTTTGCTCATCTACAAACTCAAACCCTTCTGCCATCTCCGAAAGTGGAGTTTTCTGCCGTTCTCTATACCATTTAAGCACATTATTATGGGCAATTTTGTAAAGCCAGGCAGAGAAAGAGTACCCACGCCATTCATAATCTTTCAGGTGAGAAAAAGCATCGTAGAAAGTTTGACTAACCAAATCCTCAGCGGTCTCTTTTTCATTCACACGCCTGTAAACATAGCGATAAATCTGATTAAAATATTTATCATACAGGACGATAAATTTTTCGGGGTCACGCTTAGCTTCTTCTACTAATTTTTGCTCCTGTTCAAGCACAGTGAGAAATAATCTTATAAAGAGAGAAGCTATTATGACCGATTTTTCCTTATTGTCAATATAAACCCTGCATCTAGTACAAGACAAACGGGAATGAAATATTACAAACATTCCACCTTCACCCAAAGTTGACGAATAAAAAGACTGAGCGCCCTTTGCTTTTAGCTGCTGATTTTACAAGCACTACTTTCCAGCCTGGTTCTAAAGATGGTTTAGCACAACACTTTTTGCCGCACCTGCTGAAATTTCAGATCGATGGTATGGGCGATTTGATGGTGGTTTTTGCACAGTGGGGCAAGGTAGTGGGGGTTGTTGACGAGGGCTGGCGCTGCCTTAGCGACTAGAGCAAAACGTTGGGTATGGTGAGTTTGCTCTTGCGGTTTTTGGCAGGTTGGGATGCTACATTTGTCACCATACTCTTTTGTGAGGATGCGGCGAACTTTAACGGGAATATAGCGGGAGGGGTTTTTGCATTTTGGGTGGTTTGGGGTTGAAATATTCATGGGTTCTGTCTGTAATTCATCCGTCGTAAAATTGATCGCTTTTTCGCTCATCTCCTTGGTAATTTGTTCTTTTTCTTCAGCAATTGCTTGTTCGCGTTTTTCTAAAAATTCGAGCAGAAGTTCATTGAGATTGATTCCTTTTTGTTGAAGTTCGAGGAGTTTTACTTTTACTTCTTCGGAAAGATTTAAGATGTTCACAAGTGATGCCACGCTCTCCGCAGGGGATGCTACGCTCTGCCCGGGCAGCCGATTTCCCAAATTTTGCACCTCAAATAAGCCATCTTGGCACTGAAACTCCTCCTGCCTATTTATACTTTTATTCACATCTTGGTTGGCATTTTTTTCAAAATTTTTCTCATCCCGCACAAAAGTTTCGAGCGCACTTTTGGATAGCAGTTTTACTTGGGTTGCCAGCAATTCTTCATTTGCGGTCGTCACAATTGCTGCCACTCGTGCCAATTTATTGATACTGACTTCGCCCGTCACCAACAATTTTTTAAGGAGCGGTTTATCTTCAAATTTTCTATCAAGGTTTAACACTGTGCCAAGCTGATCTTTGCTGACACCAGCGAGTTTGGCAGCAAATTCTGTGATCGTGCTAAACCCTTTTTTCTCATACAAACGGCGGCGGTTCACTTCTGGAAGTAAGCCGATAAACTTGTTGCGCCACTCAAGAGCACGCGCACCATACGTGCGGCAGAGTTGGAAAAGATTTTCGTCGGTGGTATCGGTAAAATTAGTATCACTCATGCTTATGAAAGTTAAAAAATACAGCCAATGAATATAAGAATTATATTACAAACAAGCCAAAAATCGAGCTTTTACAGTTGAAACTCGGCCTCAGTTATTGCGTAATAACGTCGATTTTATCGCACTAATAAGCCCAAAAACCACGTACACAAAAATGACATTTTGGTGATTTTTGATTATGGAGAGTGGGGTTATCATATTGTCATCCTAAGCCAGCGCACCCAAGCCATACTTTCAAGTTTCAAAAGATTTTATAGTTCTCCGCATAGATTTAAGATCCCCTCGCTGCTTTTTACCCTCCAACACCTTGCGTTGAGCCCGTTTAGAACGCTTCTGTTTCTGTTTTTTAAGCTTGAAAACCTTTTTGGCTCGCACCGATTCACGCCCTTTAACTAAGTCCTCAATCTTTAAAATAAGTAACTTATAAGCCGAAAGACGATTTTTGCTCTGTTCACGGTGCTTTTGGCACCTTACCTCTATACCGGTAGGAGCATGGCGTAAAACAACACAACTAGAAGTTTTATTTATCTTCTGCCCCCCTTTACCGCTCCCCCGTACAAAATATTCAGCAATATCCTCAGGAAAAACCTTCAATTCCTCAGCTTTTTGCCGAAGCGCCAATGATAATTCCACAGGAAACGATGCCATAGAAATCACAAAAATTGCTCTTCACTAAACTAATAGAATTTAGCCATAAATACCAACTATTTTGACTCATAATACCAAAACTAATATTTCTCTAAACAAAAATCTCCGCTACAATCACCCCCGATGCTCCTCACTAAAAATCTCTCCTACGAAGGCTCCAATGGCACACTGTTTGAAGATATTAATATATCTTTAGACAGCGCAGCCAAAAAACGGGTAGCCATCGTTGGCAAAAACGGCTGCGGCAAATCCACCTTCTTGCGGATCCTTAAGGGCGAACTGGAACCAAGCACCGGCAG
>CAYMDR010000001.1:25307-35473 GCA_964389195.1 uncultured Candidatus Peribacteria bacterium
ACCTGCTCGCGTGAGGTTATCGCCCACCTACTCCAAGACATTACCTTTGTGGATGACACGCAAAACAACGATAAAACCGTCGGCCAATATTTAGAAAGCAAACTAGAAGAAGATTGGATGACCTACAAAATCGAAATGGTCTTGGATGAAGTAAGCCTCCCTGCCGAAATCGCCCAAACCTCTTTAAAAAATCTAAGCGGTGGCCAAAAAGTACGCATCGCCCTAGCAGAACTACTCTTAGGTGAACCAACTATATTAATGTTAGATGAGCCAACCAACCACTTAGACCACGCCACCATTGATTGGTTAAAAGAGTTCGTAAACAACTTCAATGGCACAGTGGTTTTTGTCTCGCACGATCGTAATTTCATCAACGCCACGGCTGATCAAATTTGGGAAATAACCTCAAGTCGCACCATCGAAATCTACAATTGCCACTACGACCATTTTTTACTAGAGCGCTATAATCGCTACCAAAAAATGTTAGCCGCCCACGAGTTTAGCCAACGTGAAGTAACCGAACTCGAAGCGTGGCTCCGCGAAAACGCCAACCATCCTAAATACAAATTCACCGCCACCGTCTCCCAAAAGAAAAAAGCCCTAGAAAGAATGGAGAAAAAAGCGCCACCCGAACCAATTTCTGACCCACGCATAAATATTAAAGACCTGGACGCCACGGCTAAAGGCACAGTTTTAACCTTAAAGGTGGAGCAAAAAAGTTTCGGCACCAAAGAAATTCTTAAAAACCTTGAAATCAAAATCACCAATAACGAAAAAATACTCCTCCGTGGCCCCAACGGCTCCGGCAAAACAACGCTGCTCAACATTATGGGTGGTCGCGACAAAGATTTTAAAGGCAAATTAACCTTACGCAGTGAAAATAGCATCGGCTATCTAGGTCAGTTTTCCTCTTTAGATCCAGACAATAATGTCCTCGACGAATTCTGCGCCAAAACGGCCATCGATCACACCCTAAGCCGCAGCATTTTAGCTAAATACTTATTTCCTGCAGATTTCATGGAAAGCAAAACCAAAAACCTCAGCTACGGCCAACAGCGCCGCCTGGAACTCGCCATCCTCCTCGCTCGCAACCCCGATGTTTTACTCTTAGACGAGCCAACCAACCACCTAGACATCTTCCTGCGTGAAGACTTAGAAAAATTCCTACTCGAACAAAATGTCGCCATGTGCATCATCTCCCACGACACCTATTTCATCGACAAAATCGGCATCACGAGGGTAATCGATTTAAGTTTGTAAACGTGCCGTTTATTTTTTCTTTTTAGTCGTCTTCCCTTTTGGTTTCAGCTCAGCAGTTTCTTTCTTTACAACTTCCAGCGTCACAAGTCCAACCATTGCCGCCAATGCCCCAACCGCCGCAAGCGCGGGTGCCACCAACGTACCAATTACCCCAAGTGTCACCGGAATTTCCAAATACGTCTCCTCGCCTTTTTCATCTTTAATTAAGAGCTTACGCACATTCCCCTCGTGCAACAATTTTTTAACCTCTTTTAATAGATCTTCACCTTTCACTTTAAAACTTTGCGATGCTGTAGCTTTTTTAGCTTTCATAGAAAAAAGTTAAGGGTTAATTTCCTCTTAACCTTAAGCCATCTCAACCCAAAAAGCAAAGTACGCCCATTACTAAACTTTAAACCATTCCCTAAGAATGCACCTCTTGTTGATACCGCTGCGCTCGCTTAATCAAAACATCTTTCAAAACACCACGAGCTCTTCCGGGAACCGTACCTTCATCATGAAGATCTTCCAAATTATCCACCGGACTTAACCCCTTAGCATCAATAATAGTCGCCGTGCAATCACCATTGGTTCTAATTGTTGCCGTCGGATCTTTTTCCACCGCAACCGGTAACACACTTAACGTATCCAAAACCACCAAGGCTTCACCATAATCAAGGTCGGGATATTTCCCCGCCGCTTCTTTAATAGCCTCATTCAAATCGGCACACCACTTTTTTTGACCAGCACTATAGGCAATTAACCCATTTCTACTCCTCGTTCCTTCAAAAAAGAAAAGAACGTGTTCCCCCTTATGCAAACTTTCAATAATCTCTCCAGCAACGCGAGCGATCTCTGCTGTGCGTTCATCTCCATCCTCTTTTACCTTTTTGCGATTCACTATAATGGGATCCCGACTGGCAATAACACGCCCAATAACTGGCAGATTTACATTGTCATCTTTCATCACATACCTAAAATTATCGACCCCAGCTGTACGTATAAGTTCCGCCAATAAGTTAATTTCCAAACCACCACCTTGATGCGTAGCCATAAAAAGATGCGGCTTTTGCCTAAACTGTTCAGGAGTTAATGCTGATTCCACTCCAACATGAACACCCATTTTCTCCAAAGCCGCAATAAAACGGGCTTCAGCTTCCATTAACATTTCATTATTTTTTTGAGGAGTAGCTTGGGGCGTAAGCTTAAAACGCGCAATCGCCTCCAGCCAACCAGCAGCCAAAGCAACTTTAAAAGCCACGTGCCCTTTAGTTCGTGCCAACATATCAGCCTGATCCAAATATTCATGAAGAACCTCGTAAAGACGATCGATCTCCATGGCTTGCAGTCGCTCCAAAGAAGGTGCATCCACATCAATAGCATCGGGATCAACCGGATCATGCACAGAGTCCAAAGCTGCCAGCAATGTAACAAGCGGATGGCTCGAAAACCGATCCCGCTCCTCACTTTCACCACTCTCTAATCCTGAAAGCTTAGCCATAAATTATTTTTAGATAAACCTATTTTTGCTCTAGATTAGGATTATTGCGAGCTAAGGTAACCTCATTAGCAGCTAGCATCTCCTTTGTTTGAGCTAGCATACGCTCTAATTCATGTAGTGTAGCTTCTGATGTCTCTCCAACAACAGCTGGAACCAAACCATGAGCTTTGGATTCAACTAATACATCCTGCGCTTGAACAGCCATAGATTTACCATCTGGAGGCAATAGTAAAGTAACTGCCTTATCATATCCAGGCGATCCTGGCTCTAGAACAAGACGTCCCTCATCACGACCACCAAGAGATGCCCTAACATAGACATCACCATTTTCAGCACACCCAACAAAAAAATCGGATCCTCTTTCAATTCTCTCCGCTGTCACCACATGGGAAATTGCTCCAAAATGAGCTTCCCCATCCACTAAAGCAAGCAGTTGAACCTTAGGTATTGCAACTTCAACAGGTCTCGGTTTAACAACCTCAGCACCCAATTCACCAGATGCTTCCCCTTCAGATAGCATAGTCATAAAATAAATATTATAAAATAGCAATAACGCTATATGCGCATTTCACGGTTATGTCAACTGTCTCGTAGTTAGAAATCGTATTTGACCAAAGAAAGAGTCCCTTTAGCGCTTTCATGCGCTCGATACATAATCCATAAACACCAGGGAGAAAGATATAAAGGACAATCTAACTTATAAAGAAATGCGACTTGCGCCGGCCGAGGGGAGACCTCGTGCCGGCGCAAGCCAATGGTTCAGCCGCCGCCGCCTGCGCCGCCGCCGCCGCCCGTGCCGCTCACGCAAGTGTCGTCGCCCGGAAGGGCGAGCACGAACTCCATGAAGCAGTTCATGCCAACGAGCACGTTGTCGAATGCTGCCTGCTGCACATTCTCGCCTTCGCTGTCACGGATCGAGACACACGAGAACGCCATGTGCAGATTTCCATCGATGGTATCACAGACGAGCTGGGCCGTCTGGAGACCGATCGAAGGGGTGCAGAGCGGATCGAAAGCGCATGCGGCCGAGAGGTACTGCTCGCAGGCCGAGAGCGCGGTTTCGTCGGCATAGATCCAGTTGCCGCTCTCGAACGTGACCGTGAAGGCCTCGTCAACCCACTTGCTGGGATCCTGGCACTCCTTCGGGATCGCCGAGCCCTCACCGCCGCTGCCACCACCGCCCGTACCCGACGCCGACGAAGTCGTCGTCGTCTCGAGAGTAGTCGTTCCTCCGCAAGCCCCCATCACGAGGGCGGCGGCAATCAGTATGTATCGTCGCATGATCGTATCCCTCAAAATGAGAGCCTTAGCACAAGATGTCCCATATAAAGCGGACAAAACGCACCCCAGAGTTCTCAAGCTCCGGTACAGTATGAATTTTCAAAATTTAAAAACTCATATCGTACCGGAGATTATTTAGTTAGATTGTCCTTTCAAAGAACTGATAAACTACCTTTCATTACTGAAAGTAATTTATACACCAAAGAGTGTATAACATTTAACAAATTTGTCAATACCTTGAACTAAGATACAAGTTTTTTAAGCCCCTTTACAATAACCTTCTTCATCTTTGAATAATCTTTTTGCATACCAGCAATACAGGCCTGAATATAAGCATCCTGAGAACTTTTACTATAATCAATCATATTGAATCCCACATTTAAAGCTAACAAATCAAGAAAAAGACGAATTGTCCTACCATTTCCTTCCCTGAATGGATGAATGGCATTAAATTCACAGTGAATAATGGCCAATTTCTCAGAAACAACCTTTCTCTCATCAGAACTCATAGGTAAATTCTTCTTAAGAATTTCATCAAATTTCTTGAGTTCATTTGGAATCTGCAAACTCGCACAAAAAAGCGTCCCTCCTTTTGAGATTTCTACAGTTCTAGCTTTCCCTACCCAGGCGTAGAGAGTACCAAGAAAATACTTATGAATTTCGAAAATCAGTTTTACATTAAACTTAAGTTTCTCTGTTTCGAGGCGACCTAAAAAATAATTGTAGGCATCTGGTAAAAGGATCGCTTCCGCCTCATTCAAAGCCTGCTGATCAACAATGCCTAACTTGTTGGCCAAAACTTCCTGCTCCGCATTGCTATTATATCGAGAATGCTCTGCCATGCTTTCTAAGAAGTTTAATAACAGAAGAATTTTTCTTTGCGCGCGCAAAACTTATTCCCTCCATTTTTGAAGAAATTTCAGCAGTTCTAATTATATCTTTTTTACTAATTTTTAAATTCAATCTTTTCATACCCAAATTATCTCACAAAAACAGTTTTATAGCCAAACAAAAAGACACAATGAAACATTGGTTTTTGGCTTAAAATAAACCTTGGTGGAGATGCCGGGAATTGAACCCGGGTCCAAAAGTAACGAGGGCAAACGTCTACAATCATAGTTGGTCTTGGATTTTCGTCCTGATGAATAAAAGACGAACAAAAAACTCATCAGGCTTAGCCTAGGTTTTCATCAATGCAGTCGGCACTACAAAGCTTATCCCGCTGAGTGACACTTATCCTTCATAGCAGAAATCAAAAGGGAAGCGACTTTCCCGCAAAAGGGGAAAGAATTTATGCAGCAAGAGCGTAAGAAGGAGCTACAGCAAGATCAGAAAAATCTAATCCTGTTGCAGAATTTTCTTCGTTTTCAAATGCAAGAGCAAGTGTGTTAGCACTTAAGTTTGCGCTGACGGATATACGGGGGGACAGCGCAACCCCCGGATTGCAATTTGTCAAAGAAAACATTTGTCGAAAGCCTTACATCCCCAAGAGCGTAATAATAAAGCATTTAGCCTTCCGCGTCAAAGCAACCCTAAACCAGGCTAAACTACCAAAAGTATAATACTATCGCTATACTTAAACTACCCCAACGAGTAGAATAAACCACGGCATAATATCCAAATTTAACAAAAATTTTTACCCCCTCATCTTTATGAAAAACCATTGGAATAAAATCATCGGCTTTGTAAGTTTTATAACCATCCTTACAGCTTTTGCAGCTACAAGCCATGCCTATAGTAATTATGTTGCTATTAATCCCATCGTTATTAACTTTCCCACCGTCAGTGGATTAACCTTCAATCATAACCCTTATGATCCAAATATTGATGGTGATTTAGAGCTAACTTACACCGTTTCAGGTATTACCCAATTAAATTATCATAAGGCCTACATCACTATTTATGATAAAAACGACGCAAGCAATGTAATCACTACCGATTCATTTGCCCTACCTTCCATGTACAATGGCACTTACGCTCGTGACCTTATCGTCTCACCATCTTTTCTGGATGGAGCATACACTTTGGAAATATTTATCAGAGACTTTGACGACGACAAAGATTCAGCTAAAAAAACTATTGATTTCGAGGTAGACGGGAAACCCCCTGTCATAAAAAAGTTAACACCAGACTCCTCTACCTATGACCCCGCCAACGATAACAATGGTTTCAATTTTAGTTTTGACCTTGAGCACGTGCGTGAAACCACGCCAGCATCTACTGCAGATTTAAAAGTGAAACTTTATGATCCTCAAAATATGGCAGTGGAAACATTGCCTTCATTAACGCTTGAAGGAGGGCACCATATCTTCACTTGGGATGGAAAAATTAATAATAAAGCGCCGGCACCCGGCAACTATCTATTAACAATTGATGGAAGCGTCGACTACGGATGGGATGGACAAGAATATATTATCGACCCAGTATCAGCCGCCTTTACAGTTGCTGGAGAAGATAGCGATCCTGTTACTCCATCTCCTACACCCAACCCCTCACCATCTCCCCTTCCAGCTTCACAAGAATGCGCTAGTTTTAGCGATGTCGATAAAGATGATGCAAGCTGTGATGCCATAAAATATGTAAAAAGCATTGGCGCGATGACCGGAAATCCCGATGGCACTTTTAATCCAAATGGTATTTTACAAAGAGATCAGGTCGCAAAAATCGTAGAAGAAGCGTTTGATCTGTACGATAAACAAACAGACTACTGTTTAAGTTCAAACCCCTTCCCAGACATAACCGTAGCGGAATGGTCGTACCAATATATTTGCCGTGGTAAATCACTCGGCATGATTAATGGTTATACTTCTGGCGCAGATGCCGGCTACTACCGCCCAGCACGATCGGTAAATCGCGTAGAATTCCTGGCCTTAGCCTTACGTAATCTTGATGAAAACATGCCAAGCCTTAATAGCACATCATATACGGACGTAGAAAAAGGGCTCTGGTATAGCGGCTATGCTAAATACGCTAAGGATAACGGGCTTTTTAGTGGCTCCAAACTAAATGCCACCAATTTAATGGCCAGAAGCGAAGTAGCAGAAGTACTCTATAAACTTCACAACCTCGGCAAGATTTAACGAAAGCTAAGCAACAAAAAAGAGCCGCTTAATGTATATAAGCGGCTCTTTTTAATTATTAATCACGAATTCTTAATTGCTAATTATCTCGCCACCCTTTCCACATACTCTCCCGTTTCCGTATTCACCCGAATACGATCACCCTCTTTAATAAATAAAGGAGCGGCAACCTTCGCGCCGGTTTGAATCGTAACCTGCTTGGTTCCACCCGTAGCAGTATCCCCCTTTTCACCTGGAGGAGCCTCCGTAACATCAAACTCCATCTTAGGAGGAAGCTGTAAACTCACAGGCATATTATCCACAAACACCACGGTCACTTCACCACCATCCATTAAATACATAGCCTGTTCCGCAATCGCATCAGCCGGCATACCAAACTGTTCATAGTTCGTGTTATCCATGAATTGATATTCCGTGCCATCGTTATACATATATTGGCAACGCTTGTACTCCATATTCGCCTCTTCAATATTCTCACCAGATTTAAACGTAACTTCAACCACTTTTAAACTGCGCACATTTTTAATCTTGGCGCGAGTAAAGGCAGATCCTTTGCCGGGATTCACAAACTGGTATCCCACCAACACATAGGTATCACCATTATATTTAATTGCTAAACCTTTTTTAAAATCCGAAGTTGTCATAAAAATAAATTAAAGATCTTTGTGGGGAAAAAACAAAATATTATTAATGTCTGGAGTATTGGTCAAAAGCATCATCAGTCGATCCACCCCCAGAGCAATTCCCCCCGAAGGAGGCATGCCGAATTGTAAAGCACGGAGAAAGCTTTGGTCAACAGCATAATCCTCTTTCCCCATTTTTAAACGCTCCTGCCTTTCGTGCTGCAAACGTGCTTCTTGCTCCAGCGGATCATTAAGTTCCGTAAAGGCGTTGCAAAGCTCCATACCCGCTATATACACCTCAAACCGCTCGGCGTAGCGCGGATCGTGAGCACATTTTTTAGAAAGAGCTGCCATCGACGCCGGGTACTCATATATAATAACCGGCTTATCAAAACCCAGCTTTGGCTCGATCTCATTCATAAAAAGCAGAAAGAACAGGTCTTCAAATGGGGTTTCTTTCGTCACTTTATAACCCTTACCCTCAACAACTTTTCGCAACTTCTCCACGTCCTCAAAATCTTCATAGCTCACCCCAGCATATTCTTTAAAAGCCTCTTTTACTTTTAAACGAAGCCATGGCCCAGTCACATCAATCATGTGCTCACCATACCTAATCGTTACGCTCTCATCGCTCACCCCTCCATCCCCCACAATTCCAGATCGAGCCAGTTCCAAAACCAACTCCTCCATATCTTTCATAATATCTTCGTAGCTTGCGTACGCCCGATACCATTCTAAAATCGTGAATTCCGGATTATGCAGTTCGCTCATCGTCTCTTTATTTCTATAACTTTTCGTGATCTCAAAAATCTTTTCAAACCCCGCCACCAATAGTTTTTTCAAAGCGTACTCTGGTGAAGTGATGAGATACATATCCTCCTGAACAACCCCCTGCCCGGACAGACTTTGCCCCACAAATTGCGTTTTAAAAACATCCAAATAAGGCTCCATACCCGGCAGCCGCACTAGCCCCGGCGTTTCCACATCCACAAATCCTCGCACCACAAAAAAATCTCTGATCTTTTGCAACAACTTCGTCCGCTGCACCAACTTTTCTTTCAAATGCAGATCGATCACCATCCGCACATAGTTCGGATCCTCCTTCCCAATAAAAAACTCCCGCCGGCACGGAGCAAGCAATGTCATCTCTTTCACCCAAAAAACTTCCTCTTCTTTACCCTCACGTAAAACTTTTTTCTTTTCAAGTTCAACTTCCACAATATCGCCAACCGCTAATTTTTCACCGCCACCAACTTCATCAGTATCTCGTTCATTTTCAATCCGCCCTTTATACCATACATCCATGCGAGCACTTTCATCCTGCAACACAAACCCTTCATCGATAAGGCCGATGATACGTCCCGCTACCCACATATTGTCGCCTTGCGGATATTGACCACCATCTTTAACACTTTGCAAGGAGCGGTTACGCCAAGTTCGAGCAGGATATTTAAACATCTTTTGAACAAAGTTTGTAAGTTTTCAACAAGAATAGCGATACTTTTAAACAAAAACACACTTGCTAAAACACTTTTTAATTTTGTTTAGGTACACCTGATGTGCCAGGCAACTTCACACTCTCCTCAAGCTTCATCACCGATTGAATCACTTCATCTATCCAGTGAATACCCAAATCTTCAATTTTAATGCGTAAACGCGTACCGCTTATATACCAATGATTATTGGCCTCCAAAAGGTTAATAATATTTTCAGGTTTCACTAAATTAGACATATGGAGTACCACCTCTTTAGTATGATGATGGTAATCATGCTCAGCCTTTATACTTACCAAATGAGCTTTTTTAGCATGATATTTAAGTTCCAAGATACGGAAAAGATTAATAATCTCTTTCGGCATTTTACCGTATTCTTCAACCAAATCTTCTTTGATTTCATCCAGATATTCCATAGTATCAGCAGCGGAAAGTTTTTGGTACGCATTGATCTTATCCTTAGCACTCATGATATAGGTATCAGGGATATAAGCACTTAACGGCAACTCAATAGAAATATCTTCTGGTTCCTCTTCCTGTGTTACTTTACCCGCCTTCAAATCATCCACCGCTTTGTTAAGCATCCTAATAAAATGGCTGACGCCCACCACATTAATCACACCATGTTGCTTAGCCCCCAAAATATCGCCGGCTCCACGAATCTCTAAATCTTTCATGGCGATCTGAAAACCGCTTCCCAATTCCGTGGCCTCCACAATGGCTCTTAAGCGTTTTTTAGCATCCAATTTCAAACGCTGTCCATGATACAAAAAATACGCATAAGCCTGAGTCTTTCCACGACCAACACGTCCACGCAACTGATACAACTGCGCTAACCCTAACCGTTCTGCGTTGTTCACAATCAAAGTATTGGCATTCGCCAAATCAATACCATTTTCAATAATGGTTGAACTAACCAATACGTCGAATTTATGGTCTTTAAAAGACA
>CAYMDR010000002.1:0-938 GCA_964389195.1 uncultured Candidatus Peribacteria bacterium
TTCTCTAAAAAAACTGTACCTTCAGGTGTGGGTGGCGTACCAAATTCTACGCCAGCTTTTTGATATAACGCATTAAAACGTACTTCAATAGTATTACGTGCCTCATCTGGTTTAAAATTTTTCAGGTCATTAGAGCCTTCAGTTAATTCAGTTTCGGTCGTTATTTTAGCGCGATCCAGATCACTTCCCACATCAAAAACCAAACGCTTAGTCAAGAAATTAACACCAAACACCTTTTTGCAAATAAGATTTTTCATATTTTTTTACGTTAGTATTTATTTTTGTTTTTATACGTCGCCAAGCCGTGCCAAAAGGGCATCAGCCGCTTTATCATCGCTCTTAGTATTTTTCTTTTCCGTAATCTTCAACAAATTTGTATGCAAATTTTGCAAAGTTTTAGTGTACTCGTTAAACAGTACCTTGCTTTGTTTCTTAAAATCCATATCGATAATTTCTAGCTTCACTTTCTCTTTTTGCAAAAGCTCGAAAAGTTTTTTCATAATATCGATCTGACCCCGTTCAACAGCTTTTTCTAAAATTTTTAACTTAGCAACATCAAGCAGTTTTAAGCCAGGTGAAGCTGCCATCAAACTTTTCAAACTTTCAACTGAAAAAGTCGCAGAATTTGTAGTTGTTTGAGCCATAATTATTTAGTTTCTGTTACAGTAACGGTTCCTCCAGTAGAAACGCGGACTTGGAATTTTTGTTTTGTACCTCTTTGTTCATCATAATTTTCAACTTTAAAGAGCAAAGTGCCGCTTGGTTTGCCTTTCACCTGTAAAAGACTTCTCAGTAAACCAGGAACCTGTTCATGCGCTACATGGTGTGTGGTTAAAGCGCCATTGGCTACATTTCTTAAGCGATTCGCTTCTGCTCTACTTTCCACTGCGTCCATTTCTTGCAAAACTTTTTTATCTTTGCCAGCACCCTCCTTCGCC
>CAYMDR010000002.1:948-3340 GCA_964389195.1 uncultured Candidatus Peribacteria bacterium
GCCGATCCCTCTTTGCCATCAGCACCTTTCCCCTTATCTTTTCCGGCTGTTGGTACATCTACGGGCTTATCATCAATCATAACGGCAAGAGCTCCAAAATTTACACTAAAAGCACCGCCAACATATTTGGCACTCACCGGTAAAGTCATACGGTATTTGTTTGGTGTTTGAGTAAATTCATAATGTAAAGCACTTGGTATAACCTGCTTAGCCAAAAAATCTTTTTGACCAGCAGATAGCGATCCTATGGCAGCATTTAACTGAGTTTGTAAATTAGCCCGCAGTGTTTCCTGCATGCCCATAGCGAGTCGTGGAACTGGAGGAACCCCCACATCCCAAACTACGAAGCCATAATCAAATTTTCCTTTTGCTAAAATTGCTTTAACTTTGGCCACAGCTTCACGCTGCTCTTTACGTTCTGCGGCGGTTGTAGCCTCTTTGCGGTCGCGGCCTTTATCCGGCTTACCATCGGCTCTCGGTTCAGTTGGTTGGCTAGATCTTTCTGGTTTTTCTGATGCTCCTCTTCGTCCCGTCGTTTTGGCACCTCTAGACCCCGTGCCTTCTGCCGATCCACCGGCACCTTTAGGTTGTTTTTCGCCTTTTGTATCACCACCAAGACCGGGTGGAACAATAATACCCGTAGCTTTTGTCCCACCAGCACCATCGCTACCGCCTCTTGCCAAAGCCCCAGCTGCCGCCCCTGCCGCTGCTGCACCGCCGGCAATAGCTGCCGCTTTTTTCTTACCTCCACCATCTTTTGGTGGTTCAGCGGTGTCGGTTTTTTCTTTTCCATCAGCCTCTTCAAGCTTATAAGCTTTTGCCGGAGAGTTTACATTTTCAGCTATAAATTTATAGAAAGCAGCATTTCCTCCTTCCCTGTAAGCTTTATTAGCTTCCTCCTGAAACTCCTTGGTTTGCAAAAGAGTATTAACCTCACGAATATAATCTTACGCATGAATATTATCATGAGTTTTAGCCAAAGCTCTAGCCTGCATAGCATAAGCAACCAATAAAGCTTTTGCTTCCGGATCCCACACATAGCCTCCTACTTTATCTCCTACCTTAGCATCAGGAGTCATGGTGTACCCTTGAGCTAATGTTCTTATACTATCAGCATTGATAACCTCCCCCGGAAAAGCTGCCACCATGGCATCATTAAACTCATTAAATTTCATACCGGCTTTATGCTGCATAAGTCCAATACCAAAAGCTGTTCTATAAAGAAGCGGATCAGGCGAAGCAAATTTCCCATATAAAAATTTTTTAACAGCCTCAGCAATATCCGGTTCTTTCATTTCACGTGTTTCGGCCAAAGCCGCTTTATTTAAATTTTTAGTAACCTCCATAACTTGAGCCTGCAGTGGTTTTAATTGATCCTGAGTTAAGTCCAAACTCATCTGTTGCTTAAGTTCAGCAAATGTCTTTTCAAAAGAGGCGCGTTTTGCTGGATCAATATCAGTAAGTGTTCCCAGCTGTTTTTCGCCTTGAGTGATTAAAGCGATACTAGAAGTTCTTATAGCTACCAACTGTGCTTTTTTGCCAGCCTCAATGAGTGCTTTAAACTCTGGGCGATTCTCCATAGTGGCATAGTATGGGACATTGCTTTCATAAGCACTCACCTCTGCTGCCGCCAGTGTTAAAGTAGGAGCCAAAACGGCAATCGCTGCATTCGCCTCGGCTTTTTCATAAGTAGGAGTCTCAGGTTTTGCCGCAAACTCTTGTAAACGTCTTAGCACCTCTTGGCCATACGTTACCTTGGCCTTAATACCAGGAACAGCCACCGAGGCATCAACGTCATCTTTATGAAAAGATTGTAAATCCAAACGCAATGTTGCTGCAGTTTCACGCGCCAGTTTAGAAGCCCCGCGCGTCCATGACTCCATCATGTCAGCAGCTCTTTTTAAATCACCCACTCTGCTCACTTCACCATTTTTACCTTTTACATTATGAGTATCCAAATTACTTACCTCATAAGCAGAGGCCAAACCCCTTCCCGTTCGCTCAGTTACTTCCCCTGTCCACTCTTTTTCACCAAGGGCTTCATAGCCACCATAGGCATCCACATACAACATATCATACCAAATTAATTTATTCGCATAGGCTAATCCTGCTAATGTCATAGCTCCACCAACGCTTGCTTCTACTCCTAAGCTACTTGGTAAAGCCCTAGATCCTAAAGCAGTCAATCTACTTCCCGCTCGCGCCAAAACTCCAGGAGTTGTTCGTAACACACTGGCCTCGGCCGCCGTTGCCGTTCGCCCAGCCGCTACTGCTGCTCTTTGTTCTACATCTATAGCAGCTTTCATAACCGAAGGGTTTCTAACCGTGCTTGCCGCTGCATCAGCCTCCAATTGAGATACTGGAGCCGCTTTAACAACTTGCACCTTAGCCG
>CAYMDR010000002.1:3350-7510 GCA_964389195.1 uncultured Candidatus Peribacteria bacterium
TTAGCCGGCACACCACGCGCCAACTTCACTGCACCAGTAGGAGAATCAACCCTTAAAGTATCAGGGCGTGCGGTTCCCACCGCTGCATCAGCAGTTGGTGCAGCCTTAGCTGTCGCTGAGCCGCCTTTTAAAATTTTTATCTGTTGTTGAGGAGCATTTGCAGGTGCTCCTGCCTGAGTAGCCGTTGCTCCTGAACTCACCGGTGGGGTTGTTTGAGTAAGAGTATCAGGGGCACTCACAGTACTTGCACTTTGCGCAGGAGCTGCCGCCCGGGCAGAAGCCGGTGCAAGCTGTGCCGATCTTGCTGTCGGTGGAGCCGCATCAGCAGCTAAAGCAGTTGCCTCTTTTGTCGCGGCGGCTTTGATAGCAGCCAAAATCTGTGGTTGTTCAGCGGTAATAACCGCATTGGCTGCCTCTCGTCCCGCCTGTTCAGCCATGGCCTTAGTAGCACCAGGAGCAAGCTTAGCAGCAGCTCTCATTGCGGCATCGCGCACTTTTGCCTCAAGTCCGCTAAGAATTTCACCGGCTTCTCCGCCATTATTTTTTACAAACTCTCTAGCTCGAACCAAGGCAACTCTTGCGGCCTCTTTCCCAACATCAACCGCCACGGGTGCCACGGTAGCTACCTGTTCAGGAGTGGCATAAACAAATCTTTTCACTGGATACCCCAGTTGAAGTTGAATAAAAAGACAGGTAAATTTTTTCATAAATTTTTGTTTTAAATTATTTAATTAAGTAAACGATCAACACTTTCCCCTGCTTTTGCCTGCTCTTCTGCGATAACACGTTGAGCCTGAACAGCAGTATGTTCCGCAAGTTGTGCTAAACGCGGAAATTTATCACGCAGTATCACTTCCACGTCGTCTCTAATTCTTTCATATTTTTCAAAAAGAGCCGCAAGACCCTGTATAATCTTTTTATTACCTCCTCTTACTCCCTCTTCCAAACGGGTTCTAATTTCATCTGATAAATCTAGTAACGAAGAAGATGCCAGGCGCATCAACAAAGCCCCAGTATCAACCGTCCCAGCTTCTGCCTGCCCTCCATCATCACTCATTTTAGGCTGTTCTGATGCCATAAATAACCAAAATATAAAATATAAATCTCCAAATTATACAACTTTTTACCAAAATGATCAAACACTTTATCAACAGATGGTCTTTTTAAAATGCTACCACTTATTTTTTTGACCAATTTTTAAAATTGAGATATAATTACAAGAATATCCTTTAAAAAAATATTTATGCAAAAACAAAAAAGTTTTTTCTTATCACATCGTCAAATTTTCCTTAATGGCGGACCTAGTGAAGATCAAACTACAGAAAAACCAACGGTAGAAAGCCCAAAATCACCAGAAAGAGATAAAGATCTAGAAAGCTTAGACCCTATTGCCATAGGAGCAAAAGGGAAAGACAGAGCTCAAGAACTAGTTTCAGGAAAGCAAAAAGACCTCGATGATTTTCAGAAACTGCAAGAAGGAGGGTTTAGTAATGAATATAAACCTGAACCATTTACAGCTGAATGGCTTGCCGAGAAAACAAAAGGCTATAAAGAAATTAAACCCTTTAAAACACCGATCGATATTGTAAGCATCGGTTTGCAAAACGCTGGAGGGCAGATGGAGCACGGCGGAGTTACTTCACTCTTTATCGACCTTGAAGACGGTAAAGGAGAAAAAGAATATATTATTCTTTGTGATGAATCAAAGGGTAAAAAGTACAGAGTCTTTAAGCAACCTTAAAGAATATTTTCTCCTAAATTCTACTCCTCCCCCACGCGATCAATATAAAGTTTGCCATCGATATGGTCGACTTCGTGTTGCACAATGCGCGCATTAAGACCTCTTAACTTGAGCACATTTTCCCGCCCCTTGCGGTCTAAAAACTTCACAGTAAGCTCCGTATAACGAGCCACTTTATCAAACTTGCCCGGCAAACTTAAACAGCCTTCCTCGTGCACGTGCTTTTCACCAGAGGTTGCAATAATTTCAGGATTAATCATGTCTACAATAACCTCGTGATCCGTTCCATTATTAAAACGGCAAACCACCACACGGATATTTTGGCTTACCTGTGGCGCTGCCAGCCCAATCCCTTCAGCCTTAAACATCGTGACTTTCATATCATCCAAGAACTTGCCCATCTTCTTATCAAGTTTTTTAACAGGTATTGAAACCGTCCGCAAAATTTTATTATCCGCCCCCTTTTCAATTGGAAGAACTGCCATATAAAAGTAAAAATCTAGCTGAAGAAATAAATATCATGATACCCCTCGGCGTGCAATCCGAACCTTAAAAATAACCTAAATGCACCGAGTAGTTAGATACGCATGCAATTTGCAATATATATGCCTCATGTTATAATTAGAATGCAATTTAACATTTCTGCAATATGGGTGAGTTTCCTGGCACACAAACCATTCTCGGCCTATACGCCAAAAAAGGAGATCCCAAAGTTGCTAAAGAGCAAGTTGATGCTTGCGAAGAAGAACCGATTCTACCCCTAGATATAAAACTTGCTGCAATACAAACACAAGTACTAGCCAAAGTTGATCCATCTAGCTTGCTTGATAGTGTCTATACAACCCTTGCTGATCTACATGGTGCTGATAGTGGCATCGGCGAAGACGCCGAACCCATGAGTGGATACCAAGTCGCTACATCCTCCCTAGAAGCTGACATAGAAGCATGGGATTCTTACAAGAAAACACACCCTCTTTTAGTAAATATGGCTGCTATTAAAGTACTGGCCACTATTGGTAATATCAAATTACAGAACCTTCAACTAGAAGGCTCAAGGAATGCCTTGGAACATTTACTCGGCGCTTTTAAACTGCAAGCCGAGAATCCCGCAGAAATAACCCAGGACTTATGCCAAGCTATTATCGCTTGCTACGAGAGCATCTTGGCAGACAATTATAGCCTTCTTACACCGCCCCAAAAAGAAGAGCATGCAAAAGCTAAAGATCTTTTTATTGATCTACAGCAATACCTTGGAACCCAAAACGGTCACGGGAATTTAGCGGCTGTTGCAAGAAAAACAAAAGAAAGCATTTTAAGCATAAAGCCAGATAGAGATAGGGATGCCCAAAAAAGTGCCTAACCATTCCTGGAATTAAATTCCCTACTTGCCCTTCAGCTCCGCTTCAATAAAGCCATCAATTTTTCCATCCAAAACCTCGTTAACATTGGTCTCCATATAATCCGTGCGATGATCTTTTACCATGGTATAAGGGTGCAGCACATACGAGCGAATTTGGCTTCCCCAAGCAATTTCCATGCGTTCGCCTTTGAGTTGATTCAGCTCTTCCACTTGCTGTTTTTCTTTTAAATCGATCAGTTTCGCGTGCAAAATTTTCAAGGCACGTTCTTTATTTTGCAGTTGGCTACGCTCATCTTGGCAGGCCACCACAATATTCGTTGGCAAATGGGTTATCCGCACTGCCGAAGAGGTTTTATTCACATTTTGCCCTCCCGCACCTGATGAACGATACGTATCAATGCGCAAATCATCTTTATTAATTTCCGGCATCTCCTCTTCTGGAATTTCCGGGATAATATCCACCAAAGCAAAACTTGTTTCGCGGCTATGTTTAGCATTAAACGGCGACTGCCTTACTAAACGATGAACCCCTTTTTCTCCCTTTAAATAGCCATAAACCAAGTATCCCTTTATAAGTAGAGTAACACTTTTAATCCCCACCTCCTCACCCATCGACTTATCAAAAATTTCAACTTCAAAACCATTTTTTTCTGCATAACGCATATACATGCGCAGTAGCATCTCCGCAAAATCCGCCGCATCTTTCCCCCCAGTTCCGGCATGGATACTCATAATTGCCTGGTATTTATCGTATTTACCATTCAAAAAAGTACTGATTTCCAAAGTATGCCAACGTTCCTCCAATTTTTGCACCATTGCCTTAAACTCTTCCGCCCCTTCGGGATCCTCTTCCGCCTGAATCGTCGGAAATAAAACCATCAATTCATCGCTCTCATTTTTAATACTTTCCCAAGCAGTTATCTCTTTTTGCAAACCGCTTAACTCTTTCGTAATTTTTTGCGCGCGCTCCTGATTTTGCCAAAATTCCGGCTCTTGGCTCAACATCGTTAGCTCAATAATCTTATGGCGCATCTCCTCAAGATTCACTGCTTCTAAAGC
>CAYMDR010000002.1:7520-35017 GCA_964389195.1 uncultured Candidatus Peribacteria bacterium
CCATCGTTTCCAGTTTTTGTTTATATTCGTGCATAACGCCATTATATCATATATAATCGTCCCGATCTAAGCTTGATTATGTCCGTCGCTCGTAAAATTCTTTTAAACACCTTTTCCCAAATTGCGGGCAAGGCTGCTATTGCCCTACTCGGCATTGTTTCCATTAAAATTATTACCACCTACCTGGGCAAATGCGGTTATGGAGAGTATACCGCCGCCTTTGAATTTTTAGCTTTCTTTGCCATCGTAGCCGATATGGGTCTCTTTACTATTGGCATTCGCGAAATGGCAAAAGATGATCAAAAAATCCCTATTATTATAGGCAATATTTTAACGATTCGCACCTTTCTTTCGGTGGTTGTTGTCAGTATAGCGGTGATAACAGCTTTTATTCTGCCGCAATATGAAGGGTCAAAAATCCCTCTTGCTGTAGGCATAGTAGGCCTTGGTGCTATTCTTAATATTCTTACTTCAACCGTTTCTACCGTGCTGCAAGTACATTTAAAGATGCAGTATAACTCGCTCGCTTCGGTTATAGGTAAAATCTTTACGGTGGGTTACATGGCTTTTATTATTTATGTATTGCATCCCGGGAATTACGATAGCGGTTTTTATCAGCTTATTTGGGCAGGTATTTTTGGTAACAGTACCATGCTTGGCGTAACCTTTTATTATTCCTCCAAACTCACCCATATTCGTTACCGTTTTGATAAAGCTTTTCTCAAAGATGTCATCATCAAGGCTCTTCCGTATGGCATTGCATTAGTGCTCAACACGCTCTATTTCCGCATCGGGTCAGTATTATTATCCCTTATTGGTAGCAAAACACAGGTCATAAATGAATGCGGCGAAGCTTCCAATTATGGCGAAGTGGCCATTTATGGTGTACCTATGCGCATGTTAGAGGCGGTCGGTATTATTCCCGTATATTTTATGAACGCGGTTTTACCCGTCCTGACCAAAGCTTTAAATGCCAAAAATGGTAGCCATAAAAGAATTATCCAATACGCCTTTGACTTCTTAGTCATGGGAAGTTTACCGATTGTGGCAGGAACGCTCGTTTTAGCTTATCCACTCATAGCCGTGGTAAGTACCCCTGAATTTTTAAGTAATCTTTCCAAAGGTTTTTATGGTGCCGACATTGTCCTACAAATTTTAATTTTTGCTTCCGCCTTTTCCTTTATTAACAGTTTATTTGGTTTCTTATTGGTGGCCGATAATCGTCAAATGAGCCTTTTAAAACGCAATGCCATTGGCGCTATTCTTACCATCGGTGCCGATCTTATCTTAATTCCACATTTCGGCGCACGCGGTGCAGCTATTACCAATGTCATTACCGAAGGCTATGTTATGGTCGCCTCTTACCTCATCGCCAAACATTACATTAATTTCCAAATAAACCTCAAAAGCACCTTCAAAATGGCGCTTTCCTCCATCGTTATGGGCATAGTTATCTTTTTCTTACGCGATCCAACTTTTTACTATTTGCAAAATAAAAATATCATCCTGCTTGTTCCTGTTGGAGCGGTCGTGTATATAGGTATGCTTTTTTTCACTAAAACTCTCAGCAAAGAGATGCTAGGACTGCTCAAAAAACCATCTCTTCCTAGCGATATAGAAAGTGTATAATCTAAACGTATGGCACATGCAAAAACATATCAAATCTTTAGCTTTGATAGCTTCGATATCGATCAAGAGCGGAATCAAATTACTTTTCATTACTCCGTTGATAACACTTTCTTTTTCGATCCCATCATCGAGGTCGATCTAAGTTCTCTTAGGGCGGCTAACCAACATACTCAGCACCTTATTCATAAGGCGGTTTTTAACTTAGGAATGGCTGAAATCCCAAGTTTTTATAAAGCTTTTTGTACGCCCCATATAAGCATTAAAGCCGGTACACTTTTGCCTGAACAAATAAATTTTTGGCAAAATTTATACTGCAAAGGGTTAGGTGAATTTTTCTATCGCAATAATATTGATTTTAGAAATCTCATCAATATCCAGGTAGATAGCCGCAGTGAAGCACCGCTCCAGCCTCAAGCGCCAGCGGCGCTTGTCTCCCTCGAAAAATATCTGGTTCCACTAGGTGGAGGCAAAGATAGTATCGTTACAGCAGAATTATTAAAAGCCCAAAAAAAAGATTTTACCTGGTTTATGTTAGAGCCCTGGGCGGCTTGCCAAGAAGTAATAGCCGCTTCCGGCAATGCTAAAGTAGTATCAATGCGCCGTCGCCCCGCATCATATTTTGCTAAAATTATTGAACTCAATAAGCAAGGTTTTTATAACGGCCATGTACCCATCACCTCCGTTTATATCTTCAGCGCAGTTCTGGCCGCCCAACTTCAGGGTTTTACCCATGTCGCTTTTTCCAATGAACGCAGCGCCAATATCGGCAATGTACAATATTTAGAAGAGGAAATTAACCATCAATACTCGAAAAGTTTTGAATTTGAACAGGCTTGCCACAACTATATTCAGCAATACATTACTCCCCAAGTCTATGTATTTTCCCTTCTTCGCAACCTTTACGAAATTCAAATCGCCCAAAAATTTGTCGACTACCCAAAATATTTCCCCGCCTTTTTAAGCTGCAATAAAGGCTTAAAAGAAGGCAATATTTTCGATTCAGTCGCCGCCACTGCAACAGCGCCAGCTCCGCTCCACGCCAACTGGTGCTGCAAGTGCGCCAAGTGTGCATTTGTATATGCCTTAATGAGCGCTTTTCTTGAACCCCAAAAAGTCCAAACCATCTTCGGAAAAAATTTATTTGAAGACACGTCTCTGCTACCACTTTTTGAAGAGCTTCTCGGCCTTCGCAACATCAAACCCTTCGACTGCGTAGGCATCCCAGAAGAGGTCTGGCTCGCCCTTTATCTGGCTAAAAAACAGCATGAGAAAGCAGGGGCACCCCTTCCCACTCTCCTAACCAAAATCGACCCAGAAAAAGGCCGCCAGTATCTTCCACTTTTAGAAGCAAAAACTTTGCAGCACCTGATTCCTAAAAATTTATTAATCGATGTCTAGAAAAAATCTCCCCCAGATCGCCATCGCCGGTTTTGGCCAAGCCGGCAAAGCGCTGTGCGAATACTTCAAGCAAACCCACGAGGTTCATGTTTTCGATGAAGTCGCACCGCAATCCACCTCGTCACGCCAATTCTCCAAAAATCTCACTTTCCACCAAACCCTCACCATTCCTGGAACTTTTTCCATCGTCTATAAATCCCCCGGCATACCTCTTTCTAAAGTAAAACTCGCTTCATCAAAAACTCGTATCACATCTCTCACTAATCTTTTTTTTGAAAAAGCCAAAGGCACCATCATCGGCATAACCGGTACCAAAGGCAAAAGTACCGTCAGTAGTCTTATCTACCACATTTTAAAAAATGCCGATAAAGATGCCAAACTCATCGGCAACATCGGCGAAACCGGCCTCAAACTTCTTAAAAGTGACCATCCTAAACGTTATTATATTTACGAATTAAGCAGCTACCAATGTGAGCTCCTCACAGCATCTCCTCATATTGCCGTTATTACTAATCTCTACCAGGATCACCTGCTTCATCACGGCTCCATTAAAAAATACCATCAAGCAAAAGCCAAAATAACCACCTTCCAAAAAACAAACGATCATCTTTTTATGTCGGCTCAAGCTCAAAAAGTTTTTAAAAATCTTCAAACCAAAGCTCATAAAATAATCCTCTCCGACGCCCCATCGCAAATTTTTAAAACCAAATTATTAGGCGAACACAACCAATTAAACATCGCCATTGCTTATGAAGTGGCAACACTCCTTAAAATTCCCAATAAAAAAATACTTGCCAGCATTGCTTCTTACAAACCACTACCCGGTCGTCTCGAAAAAATCGCCACTATTAAAATGTCCACCACCACCGCCTCATTCCGTGCCAAGCCACGCTCTATCACCTTTTACGAGGACGCACTCGCCACTATTCCCGAAGCCACCTGGAGCGCCATCCAGGCACTGCCTCAAATCAACACCATCATTTTAGGTGGCCAAGATCGCGGTATTGATTTTGAAATATTTGCCAAACAACTTGCCACAACTGACATCAAAAACTTCATCATTTTCCCCGATACCGGGAAAAAAATGGTAAAGCATCTTAAAGATCGTCAAATTTTTAAGGCCAAAAATATGGAGCAGGCAATTCGTTTAGCCTACCAATACACCCAAGGAATCTGCTTACTCTCTACTGCGTCGCCCAGCTTTAACATGTTCAAAAACTACCAAGATCGCAGCGATCAATACCGCTATTGGATTAAAACTTTGAGCCCTCCACGCCAGGCACGCTAGAACCCACACGCTACAGCAGAAAGAGTCGGCAGAATTGGCCAGATGGATGCGAATCGATCACAGCGCACCTCAGGCATCCACAATCAAAATAAAACTGGAAAAGGCCAGCATCGCCATGACTATTACCATAAGGGTTACATAAAGTCGTTTTTGCATAAGCTAGAAATAAAAAATATCTTTTAGGCACTCATAATAACAGCTTGGCATCCACATTACAAAAAACAAGTACCGCCGTAGATTTTATTAGCTTTTTGGCATAAAGCAGAGTATGATTAAAGGAACTACATTCATTTGCGCGCGGCGCCGCCGAATGAATCTTCCCACCCGGGAAAAATAAATATTACTTAACTTCACCTTAAAAAATGGACGAAGCAAAAAATGGGCAACCACAGAAAAACATACCTCCAGAAAATAACAAAGCTGAGAGTAAACTTGATTTATGGATTCGCCAAACCTTACAACTTGGAGGTCAAAAACAGGACACTAAAACAGTGCATAACCCGGTTCCGCAGGTTCCGGCAATATCTAAAAGTGTGCCTCACCAGGGGCAACAACAGCAGGGATCTAAGCAGCCACAGGGTGGCAAACAGCAGCATCCTCAAAGAAACCGTTTTCGAGGAGCTCCCCTTCAACGGTCACCTTTTAAGTCGCACCGTCCTAACCATACAGGAAAGGCGCAACCTCAGAATCCATCCAAGGGCGCCCCACTTACTCAAACTCAAGGTTTTCAAAATGGACAACAGCAAGGCGCAATACAACAGCAGCACAATCAAAAAGCACAACAGCCTGGCAGAAAATTCGGCTTCTTCTTTGGCAAAGGCTCCCAAAATCACACAACAACTCAGCCACAATCAGTAGTCCCTCACCAGCAAGCTGGTCAACCTCAACGCTTTCAAGGAAAACTCCGCGCTATTCCTTTTGGTGGACTCGATGAAGTCGGCAAAAACTCCATGGCCCTTGAATACATCGCGCCCGGCTCATCAACAAGTGAAATCATCCTGATCGATCTTGGTTTTCAATTCCCTGATGAAGATATGTTGGGCGTAGATTACATCATTCCCGATGTTAGTTATTTGGAAGATAAGCTTGATCGTATTCGCGGTATCGTATTTACCCACGGCCATTTGGATCATATCGGCGCTGTGCCTTATATCGTTCCTAAATTAAACTTTCCTGCCATGTATGGAACTAGGCTTACGCTCGGCCTCGTCCAAAAACGCTTGGAAGAGTTTGGCCTTATGGGCAAATCTAAGCTTAACGTTATTACCGAAAAAGACACACTGAAATTGGGCCCCTTTGAGGTCAGTTTCTTCGCGGTAAACCATAGCATCCCAGATTCAGTGGGTATCGTCGTAAAAACCCCGGCGGGCAACATTGTCCACACCGGTGACTTTAAATTCGATCACACACCTTCGGGTAATCAAAAGCCTGCTGACTTTGCCCGCATCGCCAGTTTGGCTAATCAAAATATCGGAGCGCTCTTTATCGATTCTACCAATGCTTTAAAACCAGGTCACACCGTAACCGAAAAACGTATCGGTGAATCACTTGAAGCTATTATTAAAAATACCGAAGGTCGTATTCTTATTGCCTCATTCGCTTCACAAATTGGACGTATGCAGCAAATTATCGATGCCGCCCAAAAACATGGCCGCACCATCTTTTTAAGTGGGCGCAGTTTAGTCGATAATGTGGCCATGGCTTCCGAAATGGGCTACCTCCGCGTGCCCCAGGGTCTCGTGCATGACCTGCGCAAAGTAAAGAAAATTCCTGATAGCAAAGCGCTTATTTTAACTACGGGTAGTCAGGGTGAAGATGTAGCGTCGCTTACTCGCATGGCCTTAGAAGAACATCCCGCAGTAAAAATTAAAAAAGGCGATACCGTTGTGCTCTCTTCATCGCCTATTCCTGGCAATGAGCGTGCGGTGACCAATGTTACCAACAATCTTTGCCGCCTCGGCGCTCGCATTATCAATAATCAGATTATGGATGTGCATGCTTCCGGCCACGCCCAACAAGAAGATCTAAAACTCATGATGAGCTTAGTACGGCCAAAATATGTAGTACCCGTCCACGGCGAATACTACATGCGTTTCGGCAACAAAGAGCTCGCTCTCTCCCTTGGTTACGATGAAAAACATACCACCCTTATCGAAAACGGCGATGTTATTGAAATCGAAAATAACGAAGTTAGCTACAAAGAAGAAAAAGTCCAAAATAATTATATCCTCGTAGATGGCTTAGGTGTTGGCGATATTGGTGCTCAGGTCATCATGGATCGCCAAACCCTCGCGGAAAACGGCGTACTCATTGTCATCGTTCCGGTCGACGCGCAAAGCAAAAAATTGAAAGGCGAAGTAAATGTTATCTCCCGGGGCTTTATCTACATGAGCCAATCGGAAGAACTCATTAAAGGCATCGCCCAAAACGCGGACGTAGCATACCGCAATATTATTGAAAAACGCGGCGCCGAGGTAAACCGTGCCGACATTAAAAAATATTTACGTGAGACCTTAGACAAATTCGTTCACCAAAAAATTGAACGCCACCCGCTGGTGATCCCGATTATTTTCGAGAAATAGCTAGCAATCAGGAATCTAAGTTATAGTATTTAAAGTTGACAGAAGTATTAAAAATGCTAATATAGCACCTTTTAATACAATAACTTATGGCACTCCCTACTGGTACTCAAATGGGCCTTGATGCTGAATCTACAGCTCGTGAAAGGCAAAAAGCTTTAGCCAAAAGCCCCACAGTAGCTCAATTAAGAAAAATCGTAGAGGTTGCAAATGGGTCAGGTTTTCTTTTAAATTCTGAACTGATTGCAGCAGATGAGAATGATGACATCCTCATGAAAAATTTCCAAGAGGGAGATATGAATACCATCCCCTTGATTTTAAAAAGGTTGGATGCCGGAACTATGGAATTAGCAGATGTTGAGGCAGTTTTAACACGCGAAAATATCAGTACTAGTATTGGTTTTTATATAGACCTAAGATTAAGTTTAAGTCGTGAAAAAAAGCCTGCAGCCGTGGCGGGTTTGATCCAAAAAATACTACGTTCAAATGTAGCAACCAATCGCGATTTATTAGCAGCTGCAACTCTACAAGAGCATCAAAATTTTATCTTAGACGTTATAGTAGCAAAAGGACTCCCCCCTCGTGCCCCTGGAGAAATAGCGCAGTATTCAAGCTTACAAAGATTATTACTTTTTCTGGAAAATAGTAGTTTATTAGAAGGAGAGACAGAGCTCGAGGCCATCACAAAGGAAGAGCTCGTGCAAAAATTCCAAGCTGACCCCACCAACATTCAGCATCTTTACGCGATTAAAAAAAAGACGGAGGAAGGCGAAATAGATCTCATAGAGTTAATAGAAGTAATACCTCCGCAAGAAATATCACAAATAATAGCCACGCTTATTCGAAGTATCTTTGAGCGTGTCTCTCAGGCTCCTGATAAAGGTGACCAAAATGCCTTAGCTTTTGAAATCACCAAAAATTTTGTACCCTCAGGCTTTATAACCTCTCAAGACTTAATAAATGCGGTGCGAGGCAAGGAAGATTTAGGTTTTCAAAAGTTTTTATTGACGTTTTTTCCTGGATTAGAGGCCAAAGTTAAGACAGTACAGCCTCCCTTCCCAGGTTCGCCGCAAGCTGCCAATGCAGAAGCTACTGACGATGGTCAAGCACTTGGCGATGATGATATAGAAATTGTAAATGAAAATATCACACTGCCCCTCCTCCACATCTACAAAGCCAATGGAGGTAGACTAACCGCTGGATACCCTTTAATACCAGGGCAAACTATCACCATAGGCCCTCCACCCAGCAATATAGAAATAAAAGGTCTTACTGAAACTATAACATTAAGGTTTGAAGTTTTAGAATTTACTACTCCTGGGATTTCTTTAGCGGGACCTCGAGCTGCTACCGTTCAGACAGCATCTCAATTAGGTCAATTAAGCGGTGCTCAGTCACCAAATATAGGCCAGCACAGGTTAGGTTCGGCAGGTTTAACCATCGGCAATGGCTGCTTTCGTATTGTCGCTGATGGCGTACCGGATATTATTTTTGAAATAGCAGATCGTGAAATTCCTCCAGCTAAAATAGGGCCAGTGGTTAGTCATCATATCGCAAATCTTATCCAAAGGCGTTGGGTAGTTTTGGATCGAGAAGGCGCGAATAGTGCTAATTTAGAGGCATTAGATCAAGATTACCAAAAGGTCGTTCAATATGCGGCCGAAAAAAAACTAACCATCTTAAATGAAGCAGAAAGAGCCATTATTAGCGACTTAATAAACGAAAGACTTACCGGCCTCCTGCTTGAACGACAAAGATTAGTGGCCGAAAAAAATCCAGCCCTAGGTGTCCAAATGCAAATGGTTACTGAACTTATCGAAGAGGTTACATCTTTTGCCAGAAAGAACGGTTTTGCTATACAAGATAAAGCGCAGATAGAAGCTAATAGAAAACAACTTCATCACATATTAACCGCCAGAGCCGCCGCTAGAGGTGATAGAAATGCTTTACGAGAAACCAATAAAGCCATGGCTGCCTATTTATGCAGCGCTCAGCAATGCACAACCTTCCATTATGAAAGTGGCGAACTTTTAGAACCAGACACATCGCCCGCTTATAAAGGCCACGTGATAATAGTCACCACCCCGGATGGTAAAGAACATATTCGTCCTTTTGTTTTAGAAACAGATACCATTATGGATCTCTTGGCGGAAGTACATCATGGTGATGCAAATACGGTTGAGCTACAACCGGAGGGGTACAAAGTAAGCGGTACTGGGGGACAATTCCCCAAAGGAGCCAAAGTTACCTTACAGGTTGGCCAGGAGGTAGTGGTACAAGATACTCATGGTCAAAACTACCGAGTAAAAATTGAAACCCACGCTTATACCGAACGTGCCTTAGAAACCAGCATAGAAGATCGAGTAAGTGAACTAAGCGAAGTAATTTTTGATAATACCCGCCTTCCCGATCAACAACATCAAAAAGCATGGGAAAAACTCCAATACCTCGTCAACTCAAACCGTATCACTGCTCTTGCTTGCCTAAGAATAATAGGATCAAGAATTAGAGCAGCAGCAGGAGCCATTTCATTATGGAGTGCGGCAGAACCCAACGGCGATGCCCATGTTTTAAGTTTGATCCACGCTCTGCTCAACTATCCAGATACTGCTCAGTTACTTTCCGAACTAAAAACTCTAATAACTCCTGAGCTTATGGCCGCAGCCGTAAGGGATCGCACCATGTCTTACAACGATTTTGACCGTTTTGCACACCCTAAACTCGAATACCCCATTGCGCCCGTTGAAGGTTGGTCACGTTGGCCAGGAGCCAGAGGTCCAGCAGCAAAAAAAGCTTTTGATGAAAAAAACACCCAACTGGATCAAGAGGCCGCAGAGGCTCAAAGGCAATACGGTTCAAAAGCCAAAAATGGTGCCATTCAAATAGCCTGCTTTTTAGAAAGCGGCTTAAGCCAAACAGATGGCCTACGCCCAGAATATCTAGCCCAAATCAAAAAAATCCAAGAACAACGTGCTCAGCTACACGCTATTGATCATGGCCAAAATGACATTGCCGCTTTAGACCAGCTTGCAGCACAAAGTGAAGGCATTACCCTAGGAGATTTTTTAACCAGCGCTGAAATCGGTAGCTACTCCCAAGCCCATGCTGCCTTTGCCCGCCCTACTCCTACAACCACCCTGAAAGCTTTTCTCACCCAAAAAGCCATACTCCTTGCCCGTGGCGCGTTCAACATACTAACAACAGATCAGCAAGATAGAGCCGCTATGGCCAAACTGGACTACCTCTTCTTGCGCATGCAAAATATCACCATCTCTTATCGCGATATTGTCACGCCAGCCTTCCCAAACCCTGAGGCCGTCTCTCAACACTTAGCCGCCGTTAACTATCTTCAAGAACAAATAATGGTAGGCCGAGAAGCCGTCCAGGGTCCTTTACTGGATGCTGTCCATGCCCGAGCCATCGAAGCCCTAAAAAAAGCCGGAGATGCCGTGCAAACCATTACCACCGCCACAAGCATCGATGTCCTCATCGCCCTTGCCGACCTCATGCTCGACGACAGCTTAGCCGCCCACGTAGGAGAGATCCAAGTCCCCGCCCGTTATGATATGCAAGCCGGCGTAGCCACCCAACCCCTCAAAGGCAACTGGCAAACCGTACAGCAAATGTGGAGAACCAAACTCATAGAACTCGGAAAAGTAGCGGCGGAAAGAGCAAAAAAAGGTGACGATGCCGGCTTTTTAGCAAAAGTATTATTCCGTGCTGCCGGTGAAGATTATGAAAGAGGTAAAGATAGCAAAGGCCAAACTCGTCCTAAATTATTCGATCTGGCCGACGTAGGCATCACCCGAAGCGAACTAGCCGCAGGTATGCAAATTCAACAAGCAGAGTTCACTCGCCAAAAATATTTGCCCTTAGTAGATAAAGCCTGTGCGCTTCCGCCCGAAGATTTTAGCTTCATGAAAGAAGCCCAAGCCTTTTACGCAACGGCTCCTCTACAAGAACAGGAGCACTTGGTTAAAACTACCTGGAGAATAATGAACGCAAAAATTCGCACCATGAAGGCTGAAATACAAGCTATTCAAGCCAAAAAAGAGCATGCAACCGCACAAGAACTAGCAAGAGAAGCCTTTCTAGTAGACAGAGTTTACCCTGTTTTACAAACGAGAGGCTTTACGACAGCCACACGAGAAACAATTTCAGAAGATGAAGTGAAAAAACTTTTAAGTGCAACCCCAGCAACCGCCGCCTAAAACTTTTTTGTTCTTTGAAAATTCGCTATATCCATAAGCGAACCTTTATTGGAAGGTAAATAATTTATTATCTTTCCATAAAGGTTCGCTTGTCTCTAAATCTCAAGAATTTCACCCCCCGCGGCTTGCCGCGGGGATTCGTCTTTCCAGTCGTTCAACCTGTTTGCAGCCCGCAAAGGGCAGAAAGGGGTGCCACATGGCCACCCTCAGTCGAGAAGCGTTCGAGTGGATGTTGAAAGTCGGAGGCCAGGGGGATAAGATCCCTGGCCTCTCCGCGCTGATGACCGAAATGTTCGCGCAGCCGATGACGGATAGCCGTCTCGGCTTTTACACCGACGAGTTGAAGAACCGAGGAATCGTCCTTGTCTCCACTTTTCGGTGCGAAGAAGTCCAGTTCGCGTTCGAGCGCGAGGCCACACGCCCCGCACCCGTTCTCGGATTGCCCTCTACCACCGCCCCGCTCGCGCGGGTCGGTGCGACCGGGATCGCGATGCCCGCTCGGGCACCGCGCCCCCGCACGCTGCCGTCGTCGACCTCGCCGCTCGCCGTCCGCGGACGGGATGCCGGCGGCCTCACGGTCGCCAGCGCCCCCCGCACGGACTTCCGGGACGAGTACCACCCGCGCCCGGAATGGGCAGGTGGTGCGCGCCCGATGCCGGCGAGCACACTGGTCGACGACTGGGGCGGCCTCGAAGCCCCCCGCGCCGCCGCCACGATCGACGACGAGGACCGCGACGAGGAGGACGAGGACGAGGACGAGGACGACTCCGGCGCTTACCGCCGGTCGCCGACCCCCCTCCCCCGGGAGGAGGATCGACCTCTGTCGTATTCGCCGTCGCCCGCCGCCCCCCTCGCGACGACCCGCAGCAGCAGCAACGCGCCCCTCTGGGCCGTCGCCGCGATCGTGGCGTTCGGCCTGATCGGGTTCATCGTGGCCTACTTGGCGACCCACTGAGGGTTGTCGGGTAGGCCGAAACTAGAGACAAGCGCACCCGTGTCGCTCCAGGCCCCGCTCTCGCGGGTGCGCTGTCTCGGCCAAAAAACGGAACCTTCTCTCGCCCGCTCACGCGGAACGATGACGGAGGTTCTTAGGCTATCCAAAATTTCTAAAAAAGCGGCCTAAATGGCTCTATAAAGGAAACTTAGTAGTAAAATTTATAAAATTATCAATATTAATTATTCCAAAAACAGCGTTTTTATAAGTCGACAGCCAGCTCTGTGGAGCCCGTGCGGTTTTGTGCCCGTATTTGAATTCATAGCCAAACAGCTTGCTATCTCGTTCTTCAATATAATCTAACTCCGCACCGGTGTAAGTTCGCCAAAAATATTCAGTGGCTAAAATTTTATTATAACGCAAAAATTTCAGGCGTTCTATCATTAAAAAATTCTCCCAAAGTTGACCGACATCATTTCTATCTCCTAAAGACTTAACATTATCAATAAGAATATTTCTTATCCCCAGATCATAAAAATAAATCTTGGGCATTTTAGTAATTTCTTTTCTTAAATTTCTACTAAAACCGCTTAATCTGAAAACCACAAAGGATTTTTCCAGTAGGTCAATGTAGTGCTCAACTGTACCCTTACTAATACCTAGCGTATTAGCCAGTTCATTCATAGAAACTTCATTGCCAATCTGAAATGCAAGTAATTTTAATAGCTCGCGAATTTTTGCGGATTGTTTAATTGAAGCAAGTTCAAGAATATCTTTATAAAGGTAAGCGTTGCTTAATTGTTCCAAATAATCACGTTTTGTCTGGACATTTAAAATAGAAAAAATTTCGGGATAGGAGCCATAAATTAAGCGTTCTTCTAATTGAGATTTAAGTTCAAATTCATTATAAATTTGGCTCAATTCCAAATAAGAAATTGGATAAAGCGTATAATTCCAGGCTCGTCCGGTTAAAGGTTCACTGACTTTATTTGCAAGATCAAAAGAAGAAGACCCCGTGGCAATAATTTTTAATTCAGGGAGATGATCAATTAAAATTTTTAAATTTAAACCTATATCAGGAATTTTTTGTGCTTCATCAATAAAAAGCAAATCATATCCCGCAATGAGGGATTTTAGTTTAATAAGATCCTTACTGGAAAGAACATCAATATATTTTTGCTGATCCCCGTCCACAAGCAAAGTTTTATAGGGCAAATCCGCAATCAAGTTTTTAACCAAAGTAGTTTTGCCAACTTGCCTTGGTCCATAAATAATAATTGCTTTATTATCCTCGTGAACTTTTTGTTTAAGCTCTTCAGTAAGAGATCTCATAATCATCATATTTTAATTATAACTAAAATATAGCATCTTCACAAACTAAAATTGCGCCAATTGGGTACATTAACCTGCCGAAATAGCGTTATTTCAGCTCTTACAATCTATTTTCTCTGGTGGGCAGACTAGGATTCGAACCTAGGAAGGCGTAAGCCAGGAGATTTACAGTCTCCCCTCGTTGGCCGCTTGAGTATCTGCCCGTGAATGTCTCTTGGCTGTTTGTAGCACAAAACCCGCAAAACAGCAAAAGCGATTATAGCGGAAAAAAGGCTAAAGGCAAATACATCAAGGTTAGTGAACCTGTGAGTACAAGTTCACCCCCCTCAGGTCACAAGCATATTGACGAAATAGCCTTCAATCCCCTATACTGAAAGTAAGATTTTCTTACATTTAATAATATGGCTACCTTTGACATCACCTCATGTTCCTCAAAAGGGCAGATCGTTATTCCCCATAGTTTAAGAAAAGAACTCGGCATAACTACAGGTATAAAACTTATTATTTTTACCGATGGCTCCAACCTACTATTGAAGCCTGTGCAGGCTCCAAAGCTGGAAAATTTCCAGAAACTTATTAAAGAAAGCAGAGCAGTAGCTCAGAAGAAAAAGTTCAACCTAGCGGATGTTAAAAAAATTATTAAACAAGTCCGACATGAAAATCGTCCTTGATACAAATGTCCTGATTTCTGGAATATTTTGGAAAGGCCTCCCCTATAAAGTTCTGGAACTTTGGGTGCATGGTGATCTGCGGGTTTTCGCTACTAAAAAAATCCTCCAAGAGTATTTTGAAGTATTGAGTAGAATAGATCAATCAGGAGAGATAGCCAAAAAATGGCAGATCTTTATCCTCGAAAATATTATTGTTGTCGAAGAAAAAGAAGTTGTTCAGCTTTCCCGTGATCCAAACGACGATATGTTCATTGCCTGCGCTTTAGCTGCCAATGCTTCATATATTATCAGCGGCGATAAAGATTTACTCACTCTAAAAAAAGTTTCCCAAATTAAAATAATAACGGCGGCGCAATTTTTGAAAATGTTATAATAAAAGTGCCTATAACAATTACATAACTTAAAATTTATGCATCTTAAAAATTTAAAAAAAAAAGCAAAACTCACCCCCCAAGAAGAAAAAGCTTTCTGGATTAATTTAGCACAAAAAACTCCTCGCAAAACAAATAAAACAGCCGTAGAGCTGCTTAGAGAGGATCGATTATCTCACTAACTATAGTACCTCTATAAAAACGTTCCAAACTTCCTTTGCTCTGCAGGTGGCAACTCATTCACATTAATAGTCATAAATACTTTACCGGTTCCATCTAAAATGGGAACAAAAGCCGAATTTGTACCACGTTCTCTTGTCACATGCATTATTTGTTCACAAGGAGGATTCGCTCCAGGAGAAGAAGGTAACGGCAAGCCAGGAGCAGAAGCAGGTCGGTGAGGAGCCGCTGGAATTATGCTAATTTTACTGATAGGTAAAGATCCCTTGGGTGGAGTTAAAACACCCAATACACCTATAATACTTTCTGCTGTAATATCACATATACCATCAGGAGTTGCTACGCCATAAACTTTAAGATCTTGAGAGCCACCAAGTCCAGCAAGAGCCTCTTTAGGTACCGTCCAAGAGTTAGGTATGGAAGCAACCGCCGGAGCTTGCATTGGCACACCGCCATCAACCGTTGCTTGAGCCGAAGCGGCAAGCGCCGCAACCTCTCGAGCAGTTTCCGCCGGAGCATCGCCATCTTTATTGCAATCCGCATCCATAGTAAGCGTCGCCGCCCCTAAAGCAGCTATCCCCAAACCCACCGCCATATTTCTTCTATTCATTTCCATAAATTTTCATAATTACTTGCACCTCTAACAGACAAATACAAACATATGTTAACAAATACGTCAAAATTAAAATACCGTAAAAATAACAGCATTCCCATGAGCTTTTACAGCATGACTGGTCTTAAATTCACCTTCCGTAAGCCATGCTGCGCCAGTATTGATACCGCTAATAACCCCAAATTTCAGCGCCTTCTTTCCCGTTACTTTAATGGCTTTCTCTGCTGCAACTTCTGTTAATTTTTTAGGCATAAAATCACCATCCTTAACAGCCGCTATTCCTTTGACTCCAGCTAAACGCTCTATCGCTCCATGGGCAGCATAGATTAAAGCGGTCTGCCCCCATGACCTTAAAAAAGCACTTCCACTTTGGAAAGCGGACCAATCTTGCAAAATCACTCCATGTAAAGATTCTTCCGTAAGTGTAAAAACACCTGTTTCTAAGCCAAAGAGTGCCGCTTTCCCCGTAGCAGTTCCTAAAAATGTTTCTAAAGATCCTGCAGCTACAACCCCCTCAGTCAGAGTCCCCATCTCCGCCATTCCCATAGCGGTAGATAAAGTTCCCATTGCTCCCAACTCAGTTAACGCTGTGGCCGCCGCTCCACCAGTTGCGGTAGCAATCATCACAATCGAACTACCGATTGCGGTCTTTGCCGGTAAGGCATTCCAATCGTCATCACTCAGAAGGCCACCACCCAAATCTTCTAATACCAGATTGCCTCCGTATACTTGGTTCCAATAAGCCCCCATATCCCAATTTTGCCCTTCAAAATCTTTATGCACCGCTATTCTAATTTTCCTGTTGTGTTCAGTAGTAACCATGCTATCAACCATAAATTTCCTCATCTCTGCCAACTGTAAACCATTGGGAGCAGCTCCGTGTTCGCTTTTATATTTTTCTCCCCAATGAGCTAGTTGTTCATCAATTTTCGCCATATTATCAGGGTCGCTAACAAACTTTTGATAGGTATCGACCTTATCAAATTTCTTAGCCTTTTCACTCAACTCTTTTTCAAAAAACAGATCGCAATACTGTTTGGCCACTTCCGTTAAACCCTGTTTGCGAGCCTGTTGAACCAGCTCCCACAGGTTATGTTGCCGTTTTTCTTTATCTGGCTCATTAAGCAATTTTTGCTGTTGAAAAACATCAAAAACCACATCAGCTTTTTTACCATAATAATCGGTAGGGAAACCTTTTTGAAATCTACTTAAAGATGCTTGAAATTTGTCCTCTTTCAAGCTTTTTTTAGGTTTCATCGATCTTAGTTTTGCCTCCGCTTCCTCAATACTTAACACATCGCCGGATTCCACCATCTCCCGGGCTTTGCTTAACACTCTGGCCATATCATCAATAAACATATCCGCTTGATCTTTATTTAAAGCACCGTAGGCTTGATGCCCAAAAGTCGCCCAGTCAAAGCGGCCTTCTATAGACTCTTTCATCGCCATAAGACGGCTGGTTGCCTGCAATAATTCAATTTTGGTAATATATTTTAGTAAATCCTTAGTTTCCCCAAAATGGGGATTTTTTTCTTTATCCGCTTTAGCGAGCTGCAATTTGTAAAAACTCTGGAGAGCTTTTTTAGCTTCTATCCAATTCCCTGCCGCTAACATTTTTTTACCTTCAATAAAATCTTTCTCTTCGGGAGTTGCTAATTTTTCGTCCATCTCTAGTGAAATTTTAATTCTTAAAGCTTCCAATTGAGATAACACGTCATCCTGTTTTTCTTTGGGTAAGTTTTCAAACTCAGGAGCCTTTTTTACCGTTCCATCGGCCTGAAAAATAAGATAACGATGCCAGTCAGTAAACTCTTTTGTTGCCGCGTAAAGTTTAATATTGGCCATATCTCTGATTTTTTCACCAATTTTTCCCACCATGATCTCATAATAGCCCCGATATTCAGAAGCCAGTTTATTTTGAGGTATAGCCAGTAATTGCTTATAAAGGTTGCTCATTTTTTGTAAAACCTCATCCGCAGCCGCGGTCATAGCCTGCATTTTTACACCAATAGCATCCGCCGCTGCAGTCTCCACCTCCTGCATAACTTCACTTTTCAAGGCGTAAGCATGGCTCGCATCTTGCAATAAAACATCATAACCCGTCCTCACGCTATCAAGTGCTTGTATTTCCGGTTGCCCCCGTTTTTTATCAGGGAGAGTTTCTATATTCAAATCTACAATTTTCACAATGGTTGAGTCGATGCGTTCGGTTACATCATCAAAATATTTCTGAAGCACAGGATTCGCAGTTTTTAAGCCATTATATGGTTCGAGCGGGTTTTTTGCTCTATAAAGTTCTTCCAGCACAAAAGCCGTAGTTTCGCTTTTTTCCTTGGCTGTCATGGTATTCTGGAAGAGATCCTTAATAGCAAGCGTATCACGAATATGTGGTGCAAGTGCTTCATAATTTGCTTCTGCTTGAGCAATAGCCCGGTAGATGGGAACACTTTCTTTCATTTCTTGGATAACGCTCCGTAATTCTGCAGCAATTGCTGCAACAGGAGTACAGTCTAATCTATCTTCTTGAGCTAAAAGCTGCTGCCCTTTTTCGGCAGCACCTTGAATTAATTGATGAATTTTTGTCATGTCTTCAGCCAGGACCGTTTTTGCCGGATCAGGAAAAACTGCAACATCTATTTTACTTACATCATCAACCTGTTTAAAAAACACATCATGCTTTTCCCGCAGTGTTTGGCGCAAAAATCCAGCTCCTTTTTCGGCAGCAGCACCTTCAAGGCTAGTAATTAAAGCTTGATCCGGTTTAAAATTCTCTCCAGCCATGGGAAATTAGATATTTTTTAATTCTTCCTGTAAAAAAGTTTCTGCATTTTCCTTATTTGTTGCATCTTTTTCCTGAAATTCGCGAAAATGCTTTTGCAAATTTTTTACTTGGGCTTTAAGTGTAGGCAGTAAATCTGGATCAGCTTGAATAGCTTTATCGATATAGCTATCTAAAAGTACGTTTTTTTCTTTAAGGAAATTATAAAAATATTCAAGGAGAGGGGAAGGCAAGGTTTCTGCTACTTGAAGCCAATATTGCTTATCTTCATCTTCCAAAAGAATATTTTTTTTGATTTCACCTTTTAAATCTTCAACAAGGGAATGTAACGGCATCATCAAAAAAGAGAGATTAAATCTCTCAAGTATACCATATTTCCCACTTTTATCCGAATCCCAAAAATGGAGCCACCTGTCGGATTTGAACCGACGACCCGCTGTTTACAAAACAGCTGCTCTACCCCTGAGCTAAGGTGGCTCAGCCATTATCTAGTATTAAAAATAGAAAAAGGCACGAAGATAATATGGTAAGAAACAGTCCATGTCAAAAAAATCTTCCAATATGATAGAATAGAGCTATGTCCTACCAAAAACTACTGCAAAAATTCCCAGCCATCCAGACCGATATTGCGCTAGCTCCTTTAACCAGCATGAATATTGGCGGCTCCGCTGATCTTTATTATAAGCTCACGGATATCAACCAGCTTCCAGCCCTTATTGATTTGGCTTATCAATTACAGCTTCCCGTTTTTATGTTGGGAGGAGGAAGTAATACTATTTTTGCCGATGAAGGTTTCCGTGGCTTAGTAGTGCATATGCAGCCCCACCACCTTGAAATTGATCATACTGAAAATAACCCTGAATTTGGCTATATCATAGCCGATGCCGGGACTTTACTTTCACAGGTAGTGCAGTTTTCTCTTAAAAATAATCTTTCCGGCCTAGAAAAAATGATGGGACTTCCCGGTACTATTGGGGGCGCAGTCAGAGGTAATGCCGGTGCTTTTGGCGTAGAAATTCAAGATATTTTTAGCAAAGCTCTTATCTATACCCCAGAAAAAGGCCTCCATGAAGAGCCAAAAGCTTATTTTAACTTCAATTATCGCTTTTCAACCGTAAAAAAAAGCCAAGATATTATCCTCAAAGTCTTCTTAAAATTGGCAAAAAAAGACGCAGAAGCCTCCAAGACTGCCCTTGCCGAAGCTTTAGCTATTGTAAAAAATCGCATCAGTAAGCAACCAAAAGGTAAATGCTCCGGCTCTTTTTTCAAAAACCCTGATCCTCATAACGATCTATTAAAAGCCGGTTATTTACTTGATCAAGTCGGATGTAAGGGCTTGCAGATAGGTCAAGCTCAGGTATCTTTAGCGCATGCCAACTGGATTATGAATCTGGGTGGAGCAACTCAAAAAGATGTCCTTGAGCTTAAAAACATTATGCAAGAAAGGGTAAAAAGCCGCTTTAACATTAGTTTAGAGCCCGAAGTCCAGTTTGTCACCGCCACCGGTTTCTTACAAATTTGATCAATACTTGTTTTTTTAGCACTTTTTTGGTACAATTGAAGGAAGAAAAAAATAAAACTCAATAACCAAACCTTTATGTCACAAAAAAATAGCCTCATGGCTCAAGGGAAACAAGCCCTTAAACAAGCTGTAATCGTAATGACCATTATGGTTATTAGCTTAACAACTTTTCTCCCTGCTTTTGCTCAAAGTACCGGCGGAGGACTTATCAATGCGGGCGACAATCCATCACGTATCTCTGATGCCACAGGTGGACAAAGTAGTTTCCGTGAACTGGCCAAAACTTTCTTAAACTTTTTCTTAGGGTTCCTAGGTTTTCTAGCGGTAATAATGATTATCTACGGAGGTATTCTTTATGTTACTGCAGGGGGTGAACAAGATAAAGTTGATAAGGGTAAAAAAATTATCATGTACGCCATCGTTGGTATCGTGATCATTTTGCTCTCCTTCGCTATCGTTTCCACCGTCCTTGGTGGTCTCGGCACCGGCTCAGATCAATAGAAATCATACATCAAACATCAAAAAAGGAGCCCTTCAAAAGGCTCCTTTTTTTGTATTTAAAGCCATATCGCGTATTCTTTTTATTAATCATCCCAAAAAGTCTTCGGATCTAATCTTAATGTATAAGGATCTTCGCCTTCATATATTTGGCTACCACCTCTTATGGCTAGATCAAACAAAATGTATCCTAAATAATATTCTTCATCGTCAGTAGCGTTCCACTCTATGCCATACCTCCTTTTTTCTCCATCTTCTATATATAATTGAATAGTTTTACCTCTTGATCCTCTTGTAAAATATATAGCTAATTTTACGCCTGCTTGTATATCATTATCAGTCAATAGATCCCCTACCGGAGTAATAAAAATAACCTCTTGTCTGCCATTACCATCAGTTAAAAAGTCTAAGCGCTTTCCATTCTCAGCCTTACATAATAAACAATCTGGTACAATAAAACCCTCAGGCGTCTCATTACTAGGGCTTTGAATCGACATATTTAGGATACATACAATGATCGGATATCGTCCCAAAATGGTCGGGGTGCAGGGACTTGAACCCTGGGCCTCCTGGTCCCAAACCAGGCGCGCTAGCCAACTGCGCCACACCCCGTTTTTAGCACCAACGCATGTAGTGCATACTTCTACCACGAGCGAAGCGAGCACCACCTACTTATAGACAAAACGCTCCACAAAGTCAATTCAGAACCATCTTTTTCCGCGACTAGCCTCCCTTGCTAAAATTGACTATACTCGAGTCCGATGGACAAATATTACACTCAAATTATCGGTGTCCCTGTAATAACCGCTACTTTCCAAAGAGTCGGGCAAGTTTATAATGTCATTTTTAATACAGATACGGGTAAAGTTATAGCTTTTAGTATTGCTCCGGGTGGCCATAAAGTTATTACGCCTATTGATATTTTGGCTTGGGATAAAGAAGTTACCATTGCAGATGCCGATGATGTTTCTGAGGCCGAAGATATTCATCAACTCCAGCAAGCCCATCAAAAAAAATACCGTATTTTTAAAAAAAAGGTTCTCACTAAAGATGGTGAATATTTAGGACGAGTTATCGATTTTGCCATTCATAATAAGTTTTTTATCCTTACTAAAATTGTTGTTGCTAAAAATATTTTGAACCTCTTTTTTTACCATAAACGTCTCATTAATGCCGAAGAGATTCTTGAAATACGCAAAGATGCTATTATCGTTAAAAACCCTTTAGGTTTAGTACCTCTTAAAAAACTCCGAGTAGATGCCACACCCACGAGCTAAAACCTTGGCTGTTCAAGTTGGAAATATCATCATTGGTGGAGGCAACCCGATTGCCATCCAGTCCATGACCAATACGTCTACGGCAGATGTACAGGCCACTGTTAAGCAGATTATAGAGCTTACGGATGCAGGTTCTGAGCTAGTTCGTATCACCGTAAATGACCTGGAGGCGGCGAAAGCAGTGCCCCTTATTAAAGAAAAGCTGATGCTCGCCGCCTCACCTTACAGCCATATTCCTATCATTGGCGATTTTCATTATAACGGCCATGTACTCCTAACAAAGGTTCCTGCTTGCGCCAAAGCTTTAGATAAATACCGTATTAATCCAGGGAATGTTGGTGCTAAAGAAGCACACGAATATAATTTTCGCACCATGATCGAGGCGGCCATTAAATACAAAAAACCTGTACGTATTGGGGTAAATTGGGGGTCGCTTGATCAAGAGCTTTTCACGCGTTTAATGGATAAAAATGGCCGCTCCAAAAAACCTCTCTCCGCTCAAGAGGTGCTCTATGAGGCGGTGGTTCAAAGTGCGCTTAATTCTGCTAAAGAAGCAGTAAAAATAGGGCTCCCTAAAAATCGCATTATTCTTTCGGCCAAAATGTCAGGCGTGCAAGATGTCATTAGGGTAAATCAAATGCTTAACAAACGCTGCGATTATGCACTGCATATTGGGCTTACAGAAGCCGGAATGGGAACTAAAGGTCTCATTGCATCCGCATCCGCACTTGCAGTATTATTGCAACAAGGTATTGGTGATACCATTCGCATTTCCCTTACTCCTGAGCCAGGCGCGCCGCGCTCCCGTGAAGTCGAAGCCTGTCAGTTAATTTTGCAGACGATAGGTCTTCGTTCCTTCCGGCCAATCGTAAGTAGTTGCCCTGGTTGCGGCAGAACCTCTAGCGATTTTTTTCAACATTTAGCGAAACAAGTAAATGATCACATTGCTCAAAAAATGCCAGAATGGAAGCGTAAATATCCTGGGGTGGAAGCTCTTCAAATTGCCGTGATGGGGTGCATTGTGAACGGGCCTGGTGAATCCAAACATGCCGATATTGGCATCAGTCTGCCTGGAAAAACCGAACAGCCCATCGCCCCTGTATACATTGGTGGTCAACAATATTGTGTACTAAAAGGCAAAAATATCCCTCAGGAATTTCTAAATATTTTAGAGAAATATATTGGGCAAAAATTTAAATAACTCAAAAATCACCCAATAATCTTTCGCCAGCTCTTCGTTTTCAAAATTTCGTCCTGTAAATCAAACATGATTTTCCGTTCATCTGCCTTTTCATGATCGTAACCAAAAATATGTAAAAGGCCATGCACAAACAAAAATTGCAGCTCTTGCTTAAGCGTTTTTTTATGTTCTTTAGCCTGGCGAGCCGCCGTTTCTAAGGAAATAATGACCTCTCCCAAAAGATTCTCAGGACCAAAAGCTGCATTAAAACCCTCAAACATCTCAGGGATATCGCTTTTTTTTACCATTTGCTTTAGCTCATTTTCAAAATAACTTAAAGAAACCACATCAGTTGAAACATCTTTTCCCCGATAATCACGATTGATAACCCGAACCGTAGGATCATCGCTTAAAATAAGCTGAATTTGTCCACCATGCATTTTTTTTTGCAAATGTTTTTTATGCTGTAAAATATCGATTCCTCTTTTAAATAAAGGTAAAAAACAACTTTTAGCAAGGCCTGCTCCTAAAAGTTTTGCGGCAGGAAATTCATGTCGCGAAAAATCCAGTTGATATAAAGTTTTAGGCATAGCTTGATTCAAGTAAGAGTGCGTGTTTTTAAATATTTCATATATTGGTACAAAATTTCATACCCTACTATGCCATAAGCGGTAGCTACATTTAAAGAGTTGGCTCGCCCCAACATAGGGATTGAAACCGCCATGTCAACAAGTTTCATGGCTTCATCGCCAATACCTTCTACTTCATTTCCAAGAACTAAAGCCATAGGAAAGGGGTATTGGAACTCATGATAATCCTGACTTTTATCAGTTAACTCTAGTGCACATATTTTGACCCCATTTTCTTTGAGTTTTAAGAGTGTTTCTCTTGAAGTTGGGTTGTACTCCCATGGCACCACGTCAGTCGCCCCTAAAGCGACCTTTTCGATATCGTTACGTGGTGGAGTAGCCGTAATACCACATAAATATAATTTTTCTGCCAAAATTGCATCAGATGTTCTAAAAATAGCGCCTACATTATGCGTACTTCGTATATTATCTAACACAACATGAATAGGTGTCCTCGCCATTTTTTTGACCTGACCAACCGTAGGTTTATGAAGATAAATATCTTCATGATCCAGTTTCTTAATCATTTTCTACATTTTCTATAGGAATAAGCGACAAAGTTGCCTTGAGCATACTATCAAATTCTTCCTTTGCAATGGGTTCATTTGGCTTAAAATAATGATCGGCTTTTACTATTTTTGCTTCAAGCGCATATTGGATATAACGGCTATACCACCAGCTAAAAGTATCTGTACTATCATCAATATCTTCAAAGCCGGTTGTAATTACGGGGGCATTGGTAAGTTCAAATTTTTCTTTCCATTTCATAAGATCCGCCGCCTCTAACATAACCCTTAATACTTCTATACGAGTTATAGCTTCTTGCGGATAAAAAGGCGTAGATTTAACCTCTAAATGGCCATGCACTAGGCCTAAAATTGTTGCAACATTAATTTTTTTGGCATAGGGATGGGCAGGAAAAACATCAGGATAGAGAATAAGCGGCTTAAAACGGATACCGTCATAATCTGACATAGCACTAAAAACAAAAAAGCACTCTCCTGTATTGTTGAGACAATTATGAATAAAAGTACCGTATTTTTTCTCTAAATTAAAACCATCAACAATTAAAGCCACAGCCTCTCCGCGGGTTAAAATATCATCGGATGTATTTATGCCTAAAGCCTTCACGCTAAAAACACCAGGTCTTCCAAGTAAAAATGCACACACTAAAATCCCAGTGAACAAATATAATAATCTTTTTTTGAGCGTAAATTTTTTTATTTTAATTATGGGGAAAGATTATTACAAGTAAGGTTTATTATAGGCAGCTTGGCTTAAAAGTAAATCTATTTGTAGACAACAGTAGACATTTTTTTAGAATGTCTATAGTCTGTCTATGTTTGTCCACTTTGTGTCTATAGATATGCAATAGACATCGCCTAAAGTAATATTTATGTATAATATTGATAGAAAAACAGCTAGTAGATTGTTAAAAGTTACCATGCGTACAGTAGACAGGTATATTGTGGCAAAAAAACTGTCTATAGAGAAAAGAGATGGAAGGATATGGCTTAATAAAAAGGAAATTTTAAAAATACGCCAAATTGGGCAAGTAGACAGACTAGACACCAATATAGACGTGTCTACACGTTCAGTGTCTATAGACAATTCGTCGTCTCTTCCAGTGGACATGTCTATAGACGGTGTCCAGTTTGTGTCTACTGCGAAGTCTGAAAAACCTCATTCAAACAGCCAAACGGAGGAACGGGTATATCGGAAACTTTTTGAAGAGTTGCAGCAGGAATTAAAAATAAAGCAGGAACGCTTGGAAGGGGCAAATTATCGAGTTGGTCACCTGGAAGCATTAGTAAAAGATTCGATTCCACGCCTAGATTATCAAAGGGCATTGCAACAAGGGAAAATAATACAGGAGGAGTTGCAGCAACACCTTGATGAAGCTCGGGGAAAAGGGGAGGCTCTCCATGCAAAACTAAAAGAGGAAAAATACGATAAAAGAATTTATCTTATTCTACTTTTTCTCATTCTGCTTTTGCAGCCCCTGTGGCTCTTGCTCTCAATAAGTAACTAGAGCCCGATCCCTATAGAAGTTTTTGCATAGTAATAAGGTCCTTCTGTTCGATTTTATAATCTACGGCTCCTAAACTTTGCGTTAAACGCACCAAGATACCTTCTGGTTGGGTAAGTGCCGCCTCTAAGGTTTTTTTATCTCCTATCGCTTCAAAAACGAAAGGAGCTTTTAAAATTACGCCGTTAAGCAGAATTTGACCATTAGGAATGGTATCAAAGCCATTAGTAGTGTCTGTGAGGCGAATGCCATTGATACTCACAGCTTCGGCACCTGCCGCAAAAAGTTCATTAACCATATCGGTGAGCCAAATCATTTTTAAGTCTTTGCCCACCTCCAGCCATAGGCCTGGCCCAGAAATATTAATATGACCTGCCAAAATGGTATATTTCTCAATCTCTTCTTGGATACCCTGCAACGCCTTACCTTGATCCATAGCTTTATCAAGCTGATCCTGTAAGTCTTTAGTTTCATCTTCTAGGGTTTCATTTGTTTTCTTTAAAATCTGAATTTCATGGAAAATATTTGTTCGACTATCACGACCAACAATATTGGTTAGGTCGGTAAAAGAACGTGCCTGTATAACAATAAGAACTCCGAGTAAGGCGGACGTTATTAAAATAGTTACTTGGCGCTCTCTCATTTTCATAAGGCGGTGGTATTAGATATTTGCGTAATATATTGAAGGGAAAGATTACCGTTATAGGCAGGTACAACGGCATTACTCTTAGTTTTCATATTCATTTGAACTTTGCCTTCCTTTACCCTTTTTTGCAGATCAGGTATGGCCGCCCCATCCTGTAATAATTGCAAAATAAGTTCGGGATCACCAATAGCAGTAACATTAAAAGGGGGTAACATATGAAAATTATTTACCAAGATAGTATTGCCAACAGATGTTATCGGTGAAGACGCGATGACGCGTTGATCATTAATAGCCAAAGCCTCAACCTTAGCGGCACGAAGTAAGTTAACAACATCGCGCAAATCTGAAGCGTGGATTAAAAACTGCTCACTATTGGTATCAGCATCACGATTAACCCAAAAACCATCGTTTAGAAAAAGTTCCAAACCTGAACCTTTTGCCATTTCCAGTCCAATCTCTTTTTTCAAAGCTCGTAAATTTTCTAAATTATTATTTTCAATCCCATCCTTAGCTTTTTCTTGATACTCATTAATTTTTTTGTGAAGCGCTATGATCTTACTTTTTAGTAAATTTTGGTCATCAATAAAGCTTTTTACCAACTCTTTTTGTGCAGAAAGTTGGTCGGAAATATAAGAACTATTTGGTACGGAGCTATAAAACTGCACGGAAATAAGCAGTCCAATAAAGACTCCTGTTGAAATAAAAACAAATTTTGTCCGCCAGCTTAAAGGTAAAAAGTTCATAGAAAGAAATCTTGTTTATACCCATAGTACAAAGAATCGCTTAAAAAGCAAAATTATGTTTCAATAAAAACATGCCTAAAAATTCTCACTCCATTTTTTCGACAACAGAGAAAATAATTATAGTGATTTTTTGCTTATTTGTTGGCGTTAGTTTGTGGCAAGATGCCGCCATTTTTAAAGTTATTACAGGTTTGCGCCATGAGTATCTGAATGAATTTATGGCTTTTATGACAAACTCAGGACTTTTTTATGCAACAGGAGTGTTGGCGGCATCTTTAGTTATTACTCGGCAATATAAATATTTTGTACTTTTAATATTTACCATTGGAATAAGTATGGAAAGTGGTTTTGTGTTAAAAAAGGTTTTTTCGCGACCACGCCCTTTCCATGAAGAGGCACTTTCCATTACTGCACTTGTACAAACTTTAGGTTATGCTTTTCCAAGTATGCACGCCATTTTTTGCTTCTCCGTCTGGCCATATCTAGATCATATTATTAAAAATAAAACCATAAAATTAATGGGGTATGCCATAATTATTACCATTGTATTCAGTCGCATTTATGTAGGCGTACACTATGCCAGCGATCTTTTTGGCGGCGGCATTCTGGGGTTTATTATTGGGAAATTAGTGTTATTTCTAGAAGATGAATACAAAATGTTGGAATGGTTTCAGCTCCAGTTGAAAAATAAGTTTGAGTTACGGCGGCAACTTGGCCACATGATAACCGGTATTGCCATCGTTTGTTTAATAAAATATGACCTTATTACCAGTAGCCATCTATTAGTTATTTTAGTGGTAGGGGGAGTGGTATCGCTTATTTCACGAAGCTACAAAATACCTTTTTTCTATACACTTTTAAAGTTTTTTGAAAGACCCAAAGAGATTGAATCTTTTCCAGGGAAAGGTTCTTTTTTTCTAGTATTGGGCTCTTTTATAGCCACAGTGCTCTTCCCTAAGGACATTGCCATGGCTGCTATTACCATTAT
>CAYMDR010000003.1:0-5038 GCA_964389195.1 uncultured Candidatus Peribacteria bacterium
TCAAAGTATTGCCTTCAATAGCGTTTGAGGTATACGTAAGCTCGATCTTAAACCAGTCATCCAAATTTTTTACTAAAGCAGGTGGAAATGGCCGCAGCGATGCCAGTATTTTTTGTTTATTTGTAATTTTCCGAAGAAGGTCATTCATACTTAAAGTATAAAGTATTACTTGATGGTTTGCTAGAGGTTTTTCGTTCTTATAGAAAGATTGCCGTGAATATGGTAATAGTAATGGCAGCTTTTAGATTTTATGAAGGTGTATATGCTTCGATTTTTGACGGCAGGGGAATCGCATGGGAAAGGTTTAACGGTGATTATTGAAGGGATGCCGGCCGGGGTGCCGCTTTCGGCTGATTTTATTATGAGCGAAATGCAGAAACGCAAAAAAGGGGCAGGGAGTGGCGGGCGACAAAAGATTGAGGATGATGCGGTAGAAATAACTTCGGGGGTGCGTTTTGGAAAAACTTTGGGTTCGCCAATTACGATTTTTATTGCAAATAAGGATTTCAAGAATTGGGGAGAGAAGATGAGTTCAGAAGTGCAGTCTTCAATGGTGGTAGATTCGGCAAAGGTGGTGCGGCCGCGGCCGGGGCATGCAGATTTGGCGGGTATTCAAAAATATGGTTTTGACGATGTGCGCAATGTTTTGGAGCGAGCATCGGCACGTGAAACTACGGCACGGGTGGCTGCCGGTGCAATTTTTAAGCAATTGCTTTTGCCTTTTGGGATTGAGTTTGCGAGCCACACGGTGCAAATCGGAGCGGTAAAAATGGACGAGGTACTTATGAAAAAAGCTTGTACTTTTGAACAAGTACAACAGGCCTATACAAAAAATCCCGAGACACGCTGCTTGGATGATAAAGTGGCAAAAAAAATGACAGAAGCTATTAAACAGGCGGCTATTGAGCAAAATACTTTGGGTGGTGTGATTGAGGTTTGGGCGCAAAATGTACCGGTGGGGCTGGGGAGTTATGTCCATTTTGACCGTAAAATTGATGGGCAGATTGCGCAGGCTTTGATGAGTATTCAGTCGGTAAAAGCGGTGGAGCTTGGCGAAGGTGTTAAAAGCGCAGAGACTCCGGGAGCTGATGTGCATGACGAAATTTATTATGATAAAGATCAGGGTTATTATCGTAAAACAAACCGTGCGGGCGGGGTGGAGGGGGGCGTGACGAATGGTATGCCGGTGGTTGCGCGCGTTTATTTAAAGCCTATTTCAACCCTTTATAAGCCACTAAAGACGGTAAATATTGCAACTCATAAAGCTGATATTGCCACGATTGAGCGCTCGGATATTTGCGTAGTGCCGCGCGCGGGTGTGATCGTGGAAAGTATGCTGGCGTATGTGATCGCGAAGAACTTTTTGGAAAAATTTGGAGGAGACTGCCTGGAGGATATTGAACAGAGCTATAAAAATTATGTGAAGAGGGTATTGTAGAAAATGGTATAATGGTTTTACTTTGGCCTGTTACTTTGTAACTTATGAAAAATCTAAAGAAAAAATTGCGTGGTTTTTTGCAGACAATGCCTGGGATGGCGGCGATTTTTGTGGTACTGCTTTATGTTTTAACTTATGGCGTATACTATTTTTATAGTCCCGGGCCGGAAGAGAGAAAGCAGTCTGCACTTGAGGAACAAGTTCGTGAACGTGTACGGCATGGCACGCAAAACTCTTCTATTACGATTGGGGTGGGGAATAATCAATAATTCTTAATTAAAAAACTATGACACTTAAACAACAGTTACAAGCAGACTTAATTGAAGCAATGAAAGCGAAAGATGAAGTGCGAACTTCGGCCTTGCGTATGCTTAAAGCGGCGGTTATGAAATTTGAGGTATCAGGCGAACGCAAAGAAGCAGGCGATGAAGATATTTTACAAATTGTGGGTAAGGAGATTAAACAGCGCAAGGACGCGGCTGAACAGTTTCGCAATGGGGATCGCGTAGAAATGGCTGAAAATGAGGAAAAAGAGATGAAGATTTTGCAAGCTTATATGCCGGCTCAGCTCAGTGAAGATGAGGTTAAAAAGTTAGTGCAAGAAGCAATTGCGGAAAGTGGCGCGCAATCTAAAAAGGAGATGGGCAAAGTGATGGCCGTTTTAATGCCTAAGGTAAAAGGGAAAGCCGATGGCGCGATGGTGAATAAACTGGTGGGGGAACTTTTAGGCTCGTAAAGTGCATACGTATTTATGATCCAGCAGCACGAAAAAGCGCAATCAGGACACGGGGCGCAGACACCTTTTGTTTTTCAGGTAACCGCGGCCTTGCGTAAGTTTATGCTTGAGCATGGGGGCGAGCAGGCGGTGGATTTTTCGATTGGTACGCCGCCGACTTCGGAGGGTATTCGAGCGAAGCAGATGGAGATTTTATTTGGTTGTGCCGAAAGCCCTTTTGATAAAGATTCGCTTGAAGATTTACTTTTTACTAAGTTGAGTGAAATGGTGGCGCGGATGGGTGTGTACGAGGCGGCTGGGGGACGGGATAGTCTTAAAAAAGCGATGGAAGATGGCCTCCCGGAAGGCTTTGGTGTAACGATTATTAGCGGTGGTGGAGTAAAAGCTTTGGATCTGTGGCTAAAGGTGAAGGAAGATTTTGATAGTGCCGGCGACGCATTAATTATAAACCGTTTTGAGCAGGTGAAGCAGGTACTCAAAGAGCGGCCTGTAATTATGAGTACGCCAATTATGGAACGGTGCGGCTTAGCCTTTTTTATTGGCAAAGATGAGTTCGTAAAGGCGATGCAATCGCTTCATACGGCGCTACTGGGCACGCCTTCGGCTCCGCAGGAAGATCTTTTGGTCTTTTTATCCGATCCGCTGGTTCAGGATTATTTGGAAAATGCACTTATCAATGAGGATAACCCGTCCTGTTTGACCGATACGCTGGAATTTTTAGCTCTTATTTATAAAGAGCCGTTGAAAGTTTTAGCAAAAGAAGGCATCCGCCTTAAGCACACTTTTGGACGACAATTTTTTATCTGTAATTTTGATGGTACTTTGGGTAAGCAAAAGGAGGCATTTGCTCTTGCTTGTGGGAATGGCGGGGGGCGACAAGCACTCTATAATATTGAGGATTATTTGCACACGCAAGGGGTGGCATCTATGGTAATTTTTCAGCCGCACTGGACGTATAGTAATGTCTACCGGAATACTGAACTTGTTTTTGTTCCAGCGGGTCGGTCCATGGGGAATGGTTTAGCGTATCAGCCAGACTTGGAAGCTGTGGAAAAAGTATTCAAGGAACTTTCAGTAAAAGGCCGCGTGGCACTTACCATTAATTCTCCTAATAATCCTTTAGGAACTGTATATTCCCGTGCTTCGCTTGAGGCGCTACTTGTACTGTGCGAACGGTACAAGGTTTTTTTGATTGATGATGCTTGTTATCTTCATATTCTTCGTAAGACCGAAACGGAACGAGCCAATGTGCTTGCGGTTGCGTGTGCAATGGTTGATCAAAAAAAGCTTTCCCAGGATTTTTTGAAGAATATTTTCGTAGCGCTGACCGCCTCAAAAGGGCTTGGTATGGCCGGGGGACGGCTGGGTGCTATTGTTACGGCGGATCAAAAAGCTCTGGTAAATTTTGAAGACCAGTATGCCCATGAACTTCCTAATGTAGTGGCATTTTTTTTCGCCAGTAGGCTTACGGAAGATCGAAAAGTTTTTTTAGATTTATTGCAGGAAATTAATGATGAGATTGATCGCCGCGTTGCGAAAGTGACTAAAATTTTGGACGAACATGCTATACGTTATACTCCCCCGAGTGGCGCGTTTTACATTCAAATCGAGGTTCCGTTTTTAAAAGATCGTGTTACTGATATGCGTCAATTTGCCCTAGAGATGGCCGAAAAAAAGGGTGTGGCTTTTATGCCGATGGAGGTTTTTGGTGGAGAAAAATATGCGCTCCGTTTATCCTTGGGGGGAGAAAAAACGATGGAACAATTACAACGTGACATAGAAATTTTACTAACTCAATTAACAGCATCGGCATGAAAATTTATACGAAAGGAGGAGACCAAGGAGAGACTTCACTTGGTGGTGGGAAGCGCTTAAAAAAGGATGCGGCGCGGGTAGTCGCGTATGGTGAAGCGGACGAATTAAATTCGCTGCTTGGACTTTGCCGAGTGCATGCTAAAGATATTTTAGTGGATCCCGCTTTTGAAGAACAAGGTGGACATGCGGTGGTGGAACGCATTTTGCACCATCTGCAAAAAGATATGTTCGTGCTTGGTGCAGATTTAGCATCGCCACAAGTGAGTAAGGTTGGTGGCAAAATGGTGCCGAGAATAAGCAAAAAAAACGTGGAGCGACTTGAAGGATGGATCGATGAAATGGAGGGTCAACTTAAACCTTTAATGAATTTTATTTTGCCCGGTGGACATGCGGTGGCAGCTGAAATTCATGTAGCGCGTACGGTGTGTCGGCGAGCGGAGCGAGCGTTGGTGGCGCTGAGTAGAGAAGAGGTGATCGATGCTGAAATTTTGGCTTATATGAACCGCTTATCTGATTTACTTTTCGTACTTGCTCGCTACGTCAATATGCTTACCGACGCTGAAGAAGAGAAGGTGCAAAGTTAGGATTTTGCTGCAAGACCTAGGATTTAAGCCAAATGGTTTAGTAATTAGTCGTTGGCGCGCTTGATATTGAAGCGGTTCACGCCCAGTTTATAGACCACTTTATAGCGTTTTCCATCGGTTCCGGTTCTAACCGCTCCATTTAAGGCCATCCTTTCTTGGGGCGTGAATTTATTGAGCGAGCCATTAAGTTGCGCTTGCATGGTTGCCTGAGGGTCGTTGGCAAGGTTTGGATTACTTTGTTTTTCTTTGAAAGCTATGCGAGCCTTAAGGGTGGCACTTTCAATAATGGCAGGATCGGTTATTTTTTCGTATTCTGCTTGTGGTTCTAAGGGGTTAGTTTCTGGCGTTTTGGTAGATGTAGGCGCGGAAGATGGTTGACCCCAAGCTGTTCCGCTTCCTTTGGAGCCGCCATGTGGAGATGAGGAAGTTCGATCGGATGACTCAGAGGTTGCTCCTGTACTTGGC
>CAYMDR010000003.1:5048-26957 GCA_964389195.1 uncultured Candidatus Peribacteria bacterium
CGGTAGAGCGGGTGCGGATGCCTCGATGGCTTTGATATCTTTTTCGATAAGAGCCATTCGTTCCGGTACGGTCATTTGGGTAATTGTTGCCTCATCTGTTTCAAAATCTGCAAAATTGCTAGCACCAAGTGGTACGAGTGTTTTGCCGAGCAAACCTAGAAGTAACGCTTGGCCAACGGTAATGTTATTGAGGGCACGGTCGATGAGTGGTGTTTTTTTAGGCCTTGTTATAAGGGCTTTAGCTTCCGCGAGTAAGTCTTTTGATTTTGTAATTACACCTTTGGTAGGGCCTTTAAGAGCAGCTTTTAGGGCTTTGGCTCGCTCAAATACATTACTAGCGACTGCCGCTGCATCCGCTTGAAGATCCTTAGCGGCAGCTGTGATTTTGTCGGCGGCCGTTTGCATTGCCGGTTGAGCTTGGGCTTTGCGAGCATCTTCGAGAAGTTGTTTGGTCTGGGTGTATTTATCCATAATATCACCGAAGGCTCTTTCACTGCCTATTTTTATATTATCACCATCAACATGTTTGTATGCTTCATCTTTCAATGTATCAAGTTCAGCTTCCAAACGTTTTATTTCGGCATCAGCCGGTGCTAATTTTGCAGCATCATCAGCTACATCTGTTGCCGGTGCCGCCGTTGTTGCTGGCGCCGTAGTTGAAGTAGGAGCGGGCTCTTTAAACTCAATAAGTTTTACTTTTCCTTCATCGGTTAAGATAATTTGGTATTTTTTATTATCTCCAAATTCCAGTTCACGTAATATTTTATTTTCGGCAGCACCTTCAAAAGTTGTCTTTTTATATTTGGCATTTAAGGCTTTTTCTACGGCGCGTTTGCTGGTTTTATCCTTTAAGATTTCATCGAGTTCGCTATCGATTTTAGACTCTTGCACGGCTCGTCTGGTGAGACCTTGCTGGAGATTAAAATCTTCTAATGATTTTCCACCTGCAAGGAAGTCAGTGGCTAAGAGATCCTGCTCTTTTGAGAAAGTTGCAAGCTCTTGCTCTAGTGCTTCAGCGGCTTGGTGTTTTGTTACACGCTCCATTTTGACAGTGTTCTTTTTAAATTTATCCAGTTTTTCTACAGCTTTAGCTTTACCCGCTGCTACATCTGCTTGTAAGCCCGCGTATTCTTCTACGGCACTTACTATTTCTGGATCGGTTTTAATTTTTTGCGCGTCAGCAAGGGTGTCTTTCACAAACTCTCTGGTGGCTTTTTGTACGCGGGCTACTGCATTTTTTGCTCTAAAATAAGAGGTAACTAATTCCGGTTTTGTTTTATTTAGTTCCGCTAAGGCCTGTTGTAAAGCCTGCTGAGGATTGCTTTCTGATAAAGCTTTAAGCTGGGCATTTCCTTCATACAGCTCAGCGACCTCATCTTGAAATTTTGCTAAATTTTCTGCTTCGGCCTTTAAGGTTTCGCCGGCTTTACCTAAACGTACTTCGGCACTGAGGCCTTTTCTTAAGCCTAAAATACCTTTGATAAGGCGATAGGGGACGGTGAATGGTAATAAAACAACCTCTTTACCAACACGCCATGTAGTGCCCAGCACTTTTAATGAGGTACGCACGGGGAATGTTATTACTAAGGACGGCTTGGCTTTTACTGCTACTCCTGCGGCTTTTACCGCATCTAAGCCTTTACCGATTCCACCTTTGATGCGGCCAGGAATACGGCCAATACTATAGGCGGTTTCAACGGCTAAGGTTTTGACAAAGGCTTTCGTTCCCGCTGCGGTTGGCCCCTTGGTAAGGCGTGTTAATACGCCAATTTTTTCGCCATTGGCAGCAGCTTTGGCAAAAGTTTCGGCGGCACCTTCCGCGGCGATTTTAGCGGCGTTTCCGGCTTTGGCAGCGGCTCCTGCCTCACCCATGCCGATAAAGAATGTTCCTATATTGGCACCCGCTTTACCAAGACCTGTGGCGTAATGACCTTTTTCAAACTCTTCGTAAGCGATGATGGATGCTCCCATTTTTTTCCAGGACTCCCAGGCGACCTCTCCGGAAAACCATTCGCCGGTTGAAGGGTTTCGTCCAATTAAGGTTCCAAGCCCTTCTACGGTTTGAATAGGATGGCCAAACATGGTGAAGAGTCCTCCACCCATCTCTAAAACACCGCCAAGGGCACCGCCAACTACGCCAGAGACATTCGCGGCGGCTCCACCTAAATATTTCATCCATAGGCTATCGGATTTTTGCGTGTATTCGATGGTTTGATTACTAGAGTCGATAAACCATTTGCCAATAGATGTAATAGTTTTGCCAAAAGTATCATCAAAAACACCAGTCCAAATGCCGCCAAAAATAGCTGCTGTGGAATCCAGTATGCCAGCAGGTTCTACCTTCATTTTGTCGAGCTGTTCCGTAGCGCTATTAAAGGTGATCAGGGCTTGGGCATTGGCTAAACTACTTTTTAAAACTACATCGTCTACGGCTTTATCCATGGTATCGACCGCTTGAATTTTGAGATCATAGGAACCCTTTAATTGGTCGCCAATGGTGGCGTACTGCATTTTTACCTCTTCTAAAAATTGTAGAGTATTGGCAGTTGCTTCAAGAGCAGGGTCAATTTGGTTTTCTAATAAAGAGGCCGTTTTATCGGCATCGGCAGCAGCGGCTGTCTCTTTAGCATCTAAGGTTCGTCCCACCTGGTTTAGTCCGTTGTTAATACCTTCGGTGAGTAAATTTTTGGTGAGGGTGGCTTTGTCTTTGCGTGTCTTTGCTGTTTCAAGTTTTTGCGTGATCGTTTGCTTTGCAGCATCGGTAAGGCCTGGATCTTGCAATAGCATTTCCAGTGCTGTTATCTCTTCGGCGGCTGTTTCTTCCGCCTTAGTAATGGCATCCTTTTTACTTTCCAGAGCAGGTTTGGTTTTGGTATCCAAAGTTCCTTTGGCTTGAGCGATTTGAGCTTTGGATGCTGTTAAGGCTGTTTGGCGTTCTCTTAATTTTTGCTGCTGAGCGCTTAGGCGCATGTATTCAGCATTTTTAGCCTTTACCCCTTCTTCTTCCTGATCTTGATTTTCATGAATTTGAGCTATTTTTTGATCTCGTTCTTGGAGTAAACGTGCTCGCTCTTTATTAGAAACTTCACCAAGGTTTTGGCCATATTTGGCTAATTGATCTTTCCAACTTTCTAACTGTTTCTTTTTGTCGGCAAGGTTCTTTTTGGTTTCGGCCAACTTAGCATTTAAGGTGGCGATGGCTTCATCGTCTTTACTACTAAACCAACGGCGACCCATATAATAAATGGCATTTAAGCCGGATTTAGCGTCTTCGTAGCCCTGTAATGCTACGCTAAATTGGGTGATGCCTTCTAAGCTTCCTTTCATTTGGGCCTGGAAACTTTCGTTCAATCCACCGTACTGCTGTACCGCTTCATCTAATTTTTCGATCGTTACGGTGCTGCCATCGGGAATATTTTCCAGCGGGGGCAGCGTTTTTGATGGGGCGGCGGCTAGAACTTCCTTAGCAGCATCTTTGGCTGCGTCTTTTTGCTTTGCGAAAGCTTCCAAATCTTTTTCGGTTGGGGCGTATTGTTTTAAAAGTTCATCTAATGTAGCGGTGACCTCTTTTTTGAAAAGAGGGAGCTCTCCGCTTAAATTATAGTTATTATTACTATCGGCACTATCGATTCTTGATTGTATAAATTTATTTACTTGGTCACGCAAAGCTGCATCCATAGTTGCGCCATTTTGCCTAAGTCTTTCTTCAGCTTCATGTATTTTTACTTCTGCTTCCCTGGTTACATCCGCTACTGCTGCCTGTTTTTCCTTGGCAAAATCGGCCTTTTCTTTAGCGCGAGGATCTTCTGCGGCTTGTGCCCCTTGATCACCAGCTGCGTCAAAACATAGCCTTTTTGGTTTAAAATATTCGCACTTTCTTTCTGGATGTAATTGATTTCTATGCTTCATTTTTGGTTTTATTGAATCTGTTTTTGTAAAGTACGAGTTTTAATTTTTCTGGAAATAAAAGATCTTCACCGGTCAAAATTTTAAAATACTGATGCTGTTTAAGGGTTCCTAATCTTAATGCTACAATTAATTTTTCCAATCCTTCCCTAGGCATAAATTTTATTTTGGCCACACGTTCCTGCACTTCATTCCAATCTAAAATGACAAGTGAGCCTAGTAAATTTATGGCTTCTGTTCGTAGTTCTTCTGTGGATTTATCTTTTTGTTTTTTGTTTTTCATAATATTTATTTTTAGGCAGCTGTGCTAAGTTTTTTAGGATCAAGAGCGTTTTGGATAGCTTCAAGCAGCTCCTCTTTTGATTTTAAGTCATGTATTTCGATGTTTCCTTCCGGGGTATTGATGACAAAACTATACTTTGTATGAAATAAACCACTAACTTTTACCGTTAGATGTTGTGGAGCTTTGGCTCTTTTTAACATGACCGTGTATTCTACGCCGTGAGCATTGTTGGTTGAAGGTGTGATATTTTTATTACCCTCATGACCAATAATTTTATAATCCCCATAGCTTTGGCTTTGTAAAGTTCTCTTAATTTCCTCTATTTTTTTCTTTCTTAATTTGGATCCCTCTTTTATTAATCTTTTAAATAGTTTTTCTCCTTTGTGACCAAAGTCGATGGTGCGTTCGGTTGCTTCGAGCCTAAAAGCTTCTCCTTTTAATTCCTCTTGATTTACAGCGGCGATCTCGGTTGCCTGAACAGTGGCTTTATTTACCAAAGCTTCGGTAATGTTTTGCTCAGAGGTCTGCTCAATTTCTCTTAATGTCGCTAAAAGTGGAACAAGCATATACGAAACTCTGTTGCATTTATCGACGTGAGCTAAAAGTTTTGCTCTTACATTTATAGCGTTATTAAAGGCTTCCTCTTCTTCTGCCATCTCCTTGGGCCAACTTTCAGGATCTGCTTCTAGGGCAGTTTTTAGTGTCTGAGTAACAGCTTTCTTGGTGTCTTTCTTTTGTTTAAAGATGGCTAAATTTTCCTGCATAGCTTTATTTCTGACATACACTTCTTCTGCCATTTTGGCCGACGCTAAGATGGCGGAACCTACGACATCTTCCAAGACTGGGGCTTTTGCGGCTATGCTTTCTAAAACCACGGCAAGTTCACGGAAAATTGACATGCTTTCATCAGTTTCCGGGATATTTTTAAGATCTCGATAGGTGCTCCAATTTTCGGTAGCTGTTTCGTTTGTCATAGCGTTCCGGATTTAGATTATCTTTTTATTTTACCATATTTTTATGGTTTTTTCTATTTGGCATGTGCCTTAAGACCAGTCTTTAAGCTATTTGATGTTGACAATTTTAAATTTTATATTATTATGCTACCTGTTATTTTTAGGCGCTGCCCTTGCTATGTTAGATAATGGTTTTTTATCAGCTAATACCCATGATCGGCTTGCACAACTTGCCTATGGAGATGATCTTGTAGGTGAAGGAGTTATTGCTTTACATCATCCCCAAATTGTTACTAGTGAGCCAATTATCTTTGATGCTATGCGCCAGGTACATGCCCGCTTGGTAACATTAGGCGTATTGGATCCCAAAGATACACAGGGCCCCGGAGGTCTTAGCAAAATAGTCCATCGTCAGCATGATGGAGCTATTATTGAACATATTTTTTCACTCGATGACCTAGGTTTTGGAACTTATAAAGAGGCTATTGGTTATACCCCCGCAGCTCATTCTTCTCAACAGCCGTGGGCGCTTGATAGGCGCTGGCGAATAACTCATGGGCTTAAAGATACTATTACTTCAAGTACGGTGAGGGGACAGTATGACCTTCAAACTATTGCTGAGTTACATGGTGCAAGTACAACTTATAAGGGTTTTGAACGTTTTTCAGGTGGTGCAAAGATTGTTTTCCCTCCACCATTTTCAACTTATAAAGTACAAACACTTTTACACCATTTTGAAAGAGATCAGAATGGCACTGCTCCTATTGATACTATCTATGGAAGTACCGGTTATATTGAAGCTACTGCTTATTATGATCCGAGCTCCTCACCACATCGTTTATTAACACAAGTTTGGGATACTCATGGCAATATTATAAAAGGTTTTGACCAAACTCAACGCCTTGGAAATATTGTTGATGTTTTTTCTCAAAGCACAGCACGCCCTAAATACTCTCCAAATCTTGTTATTGAAAAGGAAAGAGTAGCGGCTGGGCATTTTGAAACTCGCAAAGTCACTTTTATTCCGCCTAATCAACCGGCTCGAACAAGTATGTTTGAGTGGGTTTATTAGTATGGCATCTATCCTATTGGTTGCACTCAGCGGGCTGTTTGGGTATTCTGGCTTTGCAGATTTTACTCGTCTATTTTTGCCTGCCTATGAAAATTAATGATGTAACCTGGATGATTGGAGGGGAAGCGGGCTTTGGAATTCAAAGCGCCGGACATATTTTTGCTTTGGCGGCGGCGCGCGGAGGGTTGCAGGTTTTTGGCAACGCCGAGTATCCATCGCTTATTCGCGGGGGGCATAATTCCGACGCGATCCGCATAGCTGACCGCGAAGTGATGGTGCATAAAGAACAATTGGATTTACTTTTGGCGATGAATAAGCAGACGTTGGATCTTCATCTGCATGAAATTGTGGAAGGTGGTGGCGTTATTTATGATGGCGATGTGGTAAAAGCAGAAACGGTTACGATTCCAGAGGGTGTTAAAATTTTTACGGTGCCTTTGAAAAAGTTGGCCATGGAGTTTGGTAAGGGCGATATTACCCGTAATACGGTGGGCATCGGCGCATCATTTGCGCTACTTGACTATGACTTGGAGATTTTTTACTCAATTTTAAAGGAGATGTTTAGCCGCAAGGGGGAGCAGATTGTGATTAATAATATAGCGGCGGCAAAGGCTGGGTATGATTATGTGCAGGAACATTATCCGGCACAGTTTGGCTATAGATTGGTTAAAGTTGCAGATCAACCAAGGCGTATGGTTATTACCGGGAATGATGCGATCTGCTTGGGAGCGTTAAAGGCCGGATGTAAATTTGTGGCGGAATATCCAATGACCCCAAGCTCTTCGATTTTGCATTTTATGGCTTCCCATGCCAAGGATTACCATATTATTGTGAAGCATACCGAGGATGAAATCGCGGCGATGAATATGGTGGTAGGCGCCGGATGGGCAGGGGTACGAGCGATGACAGGCACGAGCGGGGGAGGATTTTCTTTGATGGTGGAAGCGCTGGGGATGGCGGGAATTTGTGAGGTGCCGCTGGTATGCGCGGAGGTGCAAAGACCTGGGCCATCGACAGGACTACCTACCCGCACGGAGCAGTGCGATTTGCAGTTTGTTTTACATTCTTCGCAGGGGGAGTTCCCACGAATTGTTATCGCTCCCGGAGATTTTGAGGAGTTTTTTTATTTGTCGTTTGATGCTTTTAATCTGGCGGAAAAATATCAAACACCGGTTTTAATTTTATCGGATAAACATTTGGCGGAAAGTGTAAAAACGGTTGCACCTTTTACAACGGATGGGCTAAAAGTTGATCGAGGAAAACTTTTGACGCAGGATCAATTAGAAGAGATGCGTAAAAAAAGTGAGGAGTTTTTGGCATCGATGAAAGCAAAAAATCCTGCGATTACGCCTGCTGAATTATTAAAGTTGCAGGGGGTTGGTGGCGTTGCTGCTACGGAAAATTATTTATCGCCTGATAACAATTTTTTGCGTTATAAACTTACGGAAGATGGGATTTCTTATCGTACCAAACCAGGTATGCCGGGTGGTATTCATCGCTCTGCTACAGATGAACATGATGAGACTGGAGATCTTACCGAAACGGAAGAAAACCGTAACTTAATGGTGGAAAAACGCGCACGCAAATTGGAAGTTGCGTTACGGGAATTACCCGCACCACAACTTTTAGGCGTAGAGGCGGTTGGCAAAAGTTCATCGGGGCAAACAGTATGGAAAACGGTAAAAGGTGTTAAGGCGGATGCAGATATTACCTTTGTTACGTGGGGATCACCAAAAGATGCGTTATTAGAAACAATGCAGATGTTAGCAGAAAAAGGTGTGCGTTCTAATATGTTGCAGATTGTTTATATGTCACCATTTCACTCCAAAGAGATTGGTGAAATTTTACGTGCGTGCAAATTAACGGTTGGAGTAGAGATGAATAATGAAGGCCAAATGTGCGCCTTAATCGCCGAAAAAACCGGCTATTTTGTGCATGAGAAGATTTTAAAATATAGCGGCCGCCAGTTTACCGCCCATGAGTTGCATGAGAGGGTGAAAAAGATTTTTGGCACTTAAGCTACAGAAATATAAGACAATGATATATTGCTTTGCTGGGACAGTTACCTTGCAACATATTTTATGATGTACGTCAATCTCTCCTTTGTTAATCAAACGGTGAAAATATGGTAGAATGGTGAGATTTGGAAAAATAAAAATAAATATTAATATAAAAAATATGGCTGTTGCTGCTTTAGAAAAGTCGTATGTTGAGCTTCAAAATCGGGTAAAAAATTTGCTGGCACGGGCGCTGCAAAGTCACGTTATTAGCATTGAAGAGCTGATGGCGATGTTAACGATCTTCAAAGAAACTGAAACGCATGCCGAACTGGAAGCGTTTATTGAAATTTTTGCGGAAGCTTTTCCAATTTTGCAACAATTTGAACAGCAAAAAAGAGAGTCTAGCAAGACCGATTTAGAATCAAAAGTAAAAAAAGTTGTGGGTGTGATGATTAAAAAAGACCCGCTGAAAGCCACTCGCATTGCCAAGGCAGCCTTAAAGCCGGGCATGACCTGGGAAGCTTTAACAGAGGAGTTCCCCGAGATTGAAGAGTGAAAATTGGCAAAGAAATCGCAAACAAACAACAAATTTAAAACAAAAATAAAAACACATTATGGCTGATCCAATAAAAGTAGCGGAGTTTACTGATGATGAAAAGCAGCAGATTGCTCAAGAAACGTTAGGCCAACCTGGTACTTTAGAGAAACTTAATGATGCCCAATCCATAGAAGCGATCGTGAGTCTTTTAAAGCATCCTCAATCCTCTTTTAGAAAATGTTTTGATGGTATCGAGGATATGATCGATAAAAAGGTGGGTGCACAGATTGATGAGTTGGCAAAAAAAGAAAGGGAGGCCGCCGGTTTAGATACAAATGGTTTATGGAAAAGATTGAAACTACGCTTTAGTAAAGCGGCCAGAGTTGAAAAGGCTACTACTGAAGAGAGTATAAAGGCTTTATTGGAAAGTGAAAAGAAAAGAGTTAGAGAAGAGTTTAAGAAAAAAGTACACTGTGTTGTTTACAATGCTGTACAAAGTGTAGAACCCAGGATTCAAGACAGATTGGTGGCGGCAAGGTCTGCAAAGAATATTGGTCTTGTTACTGCTTTAGATAAGCTGTTGCACGCTGCTGATATTCAACCTAGACCTGTGGCTCCAGCTCCAGCTGCAGCAGTGGTGCAACCAGTGGCGGCAAATCCAACTCCTGCTGCAGTTCATGCTCCGACCCCGGCGGCGGGAGCGAATTCACCAGCGGCACCTCATGCTGCACCATCTGCGGCTCAACCTGCACATGCTCCTCAGGGTCATGCAGCTCCGGCTCCAGCTGGGCACGCACCTGCTGCAGGGCATGGCGTTGCTCCGGCTCACCCTGATGCGGGTAGCCACGCGGCGACACCTGGCAAAGCACCTGCTGCAGCAGAAATACACGCTGCTCCTGCAGCCCCTGAAGATATTCGTTTAAAACCGATGGGTGAATGGAAAACCGCTGGTGATATTAAAGCTGCGCAGGAAAAATGGGGCGCTGTAGTGAATAGTTATGGTGAAAAACCGGAAGAAGGCGATGAGCTCCATTGGCAAGGTACTGCTGATGAACCTGTTGGCCGAGCTCTGAACGAAACAGAGAAACCTGGATACGAGGAATATAAAAAATTTATGGCTAAGGCAAAGGTTCTTGAAGAGTCTTTACGACAAGCTATTGTTAAGGCTGCCGAAGGGTTAAAGGCGGATGAAACTTTCACCAATGAAGCCACCAAGGCGGCTAAAAAAATTATCCCAGATTTTGCACCAAGCTCAGAAGCTGGCATGGAAGCTTTATTTTATTATGTCATGGGTGTGGGAGCCGAAGTTAAAAGCCCGGCAGCAAGCAGAATTCAGGCATATAAAAAACTTACAAATATTTTTCTGGTTAGCCATATTTCTGATGCGCGCCGGGAAAGCGAAAATAAGCGCGTGTACGATGTACAAAAAGGCGAAGATGGTAAAGCTATGAATGTACCGCTTCGCGAGTACCTGAAGAATCATCCTGATCGTGCCCATGGTAAAGGTATCGATGGCGAAAATATTTTAGAAAATGCGATGCAAACCATGCAGCGACTTTTTGAAATGTACCGTGAAAAATATCCTGAAATTGGAGAAAGTTTAGATGAGTTCCGACCAGTATTAGTTAATATTATCGAGACAAAAGGAGGGACCGCTATAGGTACGGGTGAAAAAAAATTGGATGCTGAAAAAGCCCGCGAGATTTATATGTCACTGCTCATCGTTGCTGATAATAATGTCCATGAAAAAGAGATTATGGCGATGTTGATGGCGATGAAAGATTTACCACCCTATGTTTTTGAACTGAATAATAGTGGTAATGGTTGGGAACTCGGCACTAAAAAACGTAATAATAATGGCAACGTTTTAGAAGATTTCAGGAGGGATCAAGCGATGTATGCGGAACTAAAAAATACATTGAAGATGAATCGCGATAATTTTTATAAATTTATTAAAAAAACGGCACCAATTTTTGAGAGACTCAGGAGTTATGTTTTAGCCAATCCCGATAAAAAGGCCAAGGAGCTTAATGCCTATTTTAAAGAAACTTTACCGGATGCTAAAGTTGCCTATACGGATGCGGATTTGGCAAGCTTTAGAAATTTAATGAAGATACCTTTATGGATGATTAAAATTTGGCCGGCCTATAAACAGGCTGTATATCTGGAGGATAATATGGATCAGATGAAGGTGCCAAAGCTAAAAGAGATTGAAGGTGCGGATGCCATTAAGGAGATCGACATGGTGTTTGTGAATGTGGAGGAAAAAGTACAACGTATCGCACGACGTATTGCCGATGAAAGGCTAGATCGTGAGATGAAAGAGCTGGGTCCACAGGGCTGGAAAGAGTTTTATAAAGTATGGAAAATTGGCGCGAAATTCTGGAAGCGTAATGCTGCCGAGGGTTATCGCCAAAAATATACCGAAGAAACTGCCAAGCGGCTTAAGACCGATCCACAGTATCGAACGGAATTGATGGGTTTAAATCGGGATGAGGTGCGCCCTGGAAATACGTGGGATAAAATGAAAGGTAGTTGGATAGGTAAAGTGCCGCCGGCCGCCGGCCAAGAAGAGGCTATGCACACCGACCTTGATGCTATTGCCGAACGTTTTCACATTGCCTGGAACGCTCCAGAGGATGAAGAAAAAGATTATCTGACCGATGAAAAATGGACGATGGAAGATGTTAAGGCTTCGGATGAGATGAATGGAGCAGTGATGGCTATTTGTAAGGATTTTGAAAATAATGCCATTGATGAACAAGGGTTTAGGCTACGCGTACAAACGGAGGTTATTCCTATGATACAGGCTTTACAACAACCTCCTGATGAGGCGATTGTAGCTTTTTTACAAAGAACTGGACCGCAACGTACTTTTGAAAAAGGTATGACCTTAACCGAAGATGAGGTGCATCGCATGGGTTTATTAGAAAAAATGCGTGCCCATAAGGCCGGCTTGATTGCTTTGGATTTAGACAATTTAAAAATTAAGATCGCCCTTGGTAAAGCTAAAAATGTTGATGTCAAAACACAGGTTAAAGATTTGGGTCTTATTGATCGTACTACCAGGAGCATGGTTGAAACGCTCCAGAGAAACAGGTTTTTGGGGAGATTTATTAATCCTTCTACTATCGCGGTTGTCGGCTATGGGCTTGGGAATATTGCGACTACGATGCTTGCAAATAAATATGTACGAGTTAGTGCATTAGCGGGTGCATCAGCACTTGTGGCTCCGGGGGTTGCCGTAGTAGCAGGCAGTATTGCCAGTGGTGTGGTTTTGGGTGGAGCATGGGGCTGGTTTAGACAAAATAAAGAACAGTTACATTTAAAGGCACAAGAAGAAAGAAGACGCGCCCTTGGCTTTACGCCGAGTGAGGATGAAAAAGGGATGAAGAATCGCTATGAAAATAGATTACGTGAGGATGAAAATGACGTGGCTAAAAGTAAGCTTTATAAACAGGAAAAAGCGACCGATCTTGCCAGATCTATTGGCTCCGCCATCGACTCTAATAATTACGAGCGTATTTTACAACATGTGGCTCATGCGGCGGCGTTGAATGAAATTTCGGAAATGGGTATGGATCCTAAAGCCAGTGAGAAAAACCGCCGAAGAGTTGATTTGATTAGTTTTTCTAATGAACGAGCGATCGAAAGTGAAAGACTTGCTTTGGTGAAAAAAATTGCTGAAGGAAAAAGAAAATTACGAGAGTTGGCACGCCCTGAAGGTAGGCGAAAAGCTCGTGATGCGGCGGCCGATTTTAAGAATAAATTTACGAGTGAGCGGTTGCTGATTGTAAAAGCGGCACAGACTACTGAAAAAAATTATAAGAAATTTAAGCGCTGGGAAAATGTTAAAACGGTTGGTATGGGCGCCTTGATTGGTGGAACTTTGTCAGGCGCTGTTAGTTACTTTACGAGCGGCTATGAAACAATTCCAGGTGAACATCTTACGGTTGGAACCGTAACCATGGGTGAATTGGAGAAAACGCTTGCTGCCAGGGGTGTTAGCGCTACTGTTATGACAGATATTAAAGCGCACATCGCTTGGGAAACTAATGGAACTTTAGCAAAAGCTTCACACGATTATATATATAATACCTATGGTATTGATCTTGCCGGAGCCAAAATGGCCGGCTTGGGTGAGGCAATGGTGGATCCTTTAGGCGGCGTTAAGGGTAAAACTTTTACGCAAACAGAGCTTATCGATCAACTTAAAGCGAATGGTGGTTTACGCGGAGGTGCTATTGATATGAGTAAAATACACTTTACCAATGGCCATTTGGATACCGCCAGTAAGGAGTATTTATGGACATTCCATCGCGTTCAAATTCAAGAGATACCGGGAGCACCAGGAGCTACAAATGCAACGGCTGCCGTTGAGGGCAGTGGCAAATTTACTTTTGGTTCTGACTGGGAAAGGTTGCAAAGTTTGCATCCTAACCATAATCCTGGATTAAAGCATGTCTTTGACGAGCTTCGTTTAGGTGCACCACAGTTGCGCGATGATGGTCTTTACCATATGTCGGTGAAGGGTATGTTGGAAGCTCATTTAAAACATTCAGATTTACCCGATGGCGTAGTTTTACCTAAAACTTATCCTGAATTACAGGTTGGTTTACAGGTTAATGATGCGGATGGGGTTGCTCATTGGAATTTTGTGAAAATTAAAATTGATGAAAATGGTGACTTAGCTCTGCCAAAGGAGGTTTATGAAAGAGCACCTGGCGCAGGACATGTTTTACAGGCTGGTAAAAAAATGGTTGGTCTAAAAACCAAGGCTTTGGCTATCGGCTTTAAAGATAAAGGAACATTCCAAATGCTGGCCTCGGTAACAGGAGACAATAGTTATGTGCCATCTCCAACACCTGCTTCACAAATTCTTTATACTGGTGATATTCAGTATGATAAGGACGGCGTAACAACCGAAATGTTCCATGCGGCGACAAAGGATCAAACAACTTATAACTTTTTTCCCGCTCCTGTAATAATGGCAGCGTTACCACAGCACCATTTAGAATATGGAGATAAAGAGACGGCACAAGCAGCACCACTTGAAGCCACTGGCGGAAAACGCCGACGCAGAGGGGTTGATGGTAAAGAACCGGCCGCTACCGACCCGGCTATAACGGATGGCACTGCTGCTGAAATTATGGCAAAGGAGGGTTTACTAGAAGAGATTGAACAGCCGGATGGAGAAGGTGCTCAGATTGTGCCTTCAACGCAGGCAACTGCACCAGATGGAACGGGAGCTCAAATTGAACCTAAGAATGATACAAAAATTACGGTTGCCGACGCAGGTGCAACGATTAAACAAGATGATGCAGCTAAGAAAGCGGTGGCCGCAGAAAAAGGTTCTATGGAAGCTACCTCAGCAGCAATTGCCGCCCAAGAACCAGGGGCAAGGGTGGAAATTACGAATGCTGGCGAGCAGGTTGCGATTGAACAAGTTAAAGAAGTAAAAGCTAACGTACCGGCTGTACCCCTAGCTGTTATTGATAAGGTGGAAAAACCAGCTTTTGAATTAAAAAATGCAACGGATATAAATACTCTTTTAACAAGTCCTGCAGTTTCAAAATTTATCCAGGAAAAAAACTTGATTGATGAATATAGAGTATTAGCAAAAGGCCTTACTACTGCTGTCTTATTACCTGATGATCCACCGCGCGTAACCACTAAAGCGGATGCTCAGTATGCTGCTTATGAAAAACTTTTGGCTTTTTACAACAAGGTTTTGCCTCTTTATAACAAACCTTAAACCGACTATACTTTACTATGTTTTAGAAAAATTTTATGACTACTATGACTCCAGAAATACGCGCATTTTTACGACAACTCCTGCAAGATGCTGGCCAAACTAATTTGGGAGAAGAGCTGGAAAATGTTTTGATTGGAGATCTTTACCCTCGCTTGGTGGATCGGATGATTTTAACGGCAGTGGCACATTTGAATGAAGGTAAACAGGCTGAACTTTTAAAAATGGCTGATGAACAGGCTGACAAGGAGACTGTTGAGCAATTTTTGCGCGAAAACGTTGCGAATTTTGATCAGGTTTTTGGAAAAACGATGGAGGAGTTCCGCGAGATTTATATCGAGGCTTCTAAGAGTTAGTATTTTTTATAGTATTTAAAAAAGAGGGAGACTTATGCGCTCCCTCTTTTTTGATCTAGATTTAATGCCTATAACAAGCTGGCATCAGCCTGGTGTATCTTCCAGAGGGTTTGAATAACATCTAAGCGGGTGACGGTTTTACTTGCTCCAAAAGAGCTGCCAGCAAAGAAATTATAATACTTGGCAGACTTAGCATAATCTTCAAACCAATCACCGGACTTTACATCTGAGTAATTGGAGCTCCCCTTGATACCAAATAAACGGAAGACCAGGGCGGTATATTCGGCGCGATTTACAAAGTTAGCTGGAATAAAATATCCGGCAAACTGGCCGCTGGAATAGCCTACGATCATTGGGCTGGCACCAACTTGAAAGGTCATACCGCGGCATACATAATTATCTGACCATTGCGCAGGGCTCATATCTTTTAGTCTTGTTACTCCATTACAATAATCGGTAGAAGAGTTGTAGTTTCCGGATGCTTCTAAAAGTACTTTGGTTACTTGATCGCGTTGGAGTAACCCGTAAGGATCGAGCCGGCCGTCACCTGTTCCTGTAAAAACGTTGTGATCCTTGAAGTATTTTATTGCGGCACAATCCTCGGCGCTAAAATCTGCAGCCTTGGCATCACTGAATCCACCACAAAGTGTTGCGTCTTGCGATGGTGTATCTTTCTGGACTTCAAAGAGTGTTTTATAGGCAGGAATTGCCGTGTTGCCATCGGTTCCTTTTACTTCAAAAAAGTAAAATCCGTCATCTAAGCTATTGGAAGGGTTCCAGGTAATAGTATTGGTGCCGTTGCTTGGATGTTGGCTATTCCATTGTGATATTACGTTGTTACTAAGATCATAAATCGTTACTGTTGCTACCGTATTGGCCGTCCCATTGTTAAGATTATAACTTAAAATGGCATTGTCTTGGCTTGGATCCAAAGGTGTAGGCGTTACGGAAAGTGAGCTAAAGCTTATAGCACTTGGATCGGCCGGAACTACTTGTGAATTTACAAGATTAAAGAAGGTTGCGCTAGGATTTATACTTTTACCCCCCCCTTGGCCGTTAAGATCCGCTATTGTTACAATCAAATACACTCCAGGATTAAATCCTGTACCGTCCCAGGTAAAACTGTAATCGTCGTTTTGAACATCTGTTAAGTTCTTTACGTACATAATTTGGCCGTTTTGAAGATCTCCATACATAATATAGGTTGCAAGATCTAAGGTTGCGTTTGGTGCTAGCTTAGAAACTTTTCCAGAGATTGTTAGTGGTCCTGATGAAGGGTCGTAATCGGTAGAAGAAACTGTGACTACATCAATATCGGGGAAACTAATACTAAAATCAGCGTTAAGCGTTGTTGTTGCGCTATCCGCATCGTGCCAGGTTACTTCAAAGGTGTAAGTACCTTCACCCACCCATAGATCACCGTTTTGGACTCCATCAACCTGATCCCAAGTAAAGGTTTTTGTTTTGCTGCCACTGTTGGTGGCTACTGTCTGAGTTCCAAAATCTTTTACGAGTGTTTTGGTAGGATTTCCTCCAAAAATATTAACCGTTCTATAAACTTTTGGGCTAATAGATAGGTCTTCACTTTTACTTTCGTAATCATAACTGAGCTTTATGTTCATGTCGCTATTGTATTCACTTTGTTCAACTGCGGCGTTGCTGACTGTGCCTTGTGCAACAGGAATTTGGTTGAGTTGGAAGTTTTTTACAGTAAAGACGAGTGTTATTGGGCCAAGAGCGGTGGTGTTTTGATTGCTATCTATATTTTGGCCAGAAACCTTTATCATATACTGTCCATCTTTAGCGTGGGTAACAGGATTAATGCTTGGGTCTAGGCCATCCCACTCATAGTCCATGGTGCCGGAAGTGTTGTTAAAAACAAATGTGTCTGTTTTAATTGTGAGATAGCTGCTTGATAGAGGGTCATAATGTTGAACTTCAATTTTTAATGAAGAGCCAATCGAAATATGTTTATAGTCAAAACTTGTAGCCAAAGGGTCTCCTAAATTGGGCGCATAGGTTGATTGAGCTTGATCGATAAAGTCCAGGTTGCTAATAGAAGGCTGAACAAGCGGTACAAAAGCGTACGCCGAAAACGTAAAAAGCTGGAACACTAGGGCAAATACTGCGGTAAGGGAAACACTCCGTAAGAGTTTGTGATTCATAATGTTGATATTAAAAATTAAACTTTGTTTCTACTATTGTATACAAGCCAAAAGGAAAAGGGAAATTACACGAATATTTTAGATGAGCTTGCTTTTGAGGAATGACGTTTTACAATAGGCATATGACTTTAACAGCAAAAAATTTCGATACGGTGGCGCGGCCGGACTGGTGTCCAGGTTGCGGTGACTTTAGTATTCAGGTCGCGGTGAAGCAGGCCTTAGCCAATTTGCAGATTGAGCCGCATAATGTGGCGATTGTGGCCGGCATTGGCTGTGGAAGCAAGTTAACGCACTGGGTAAATACCTATGGTTTGCATAGTTTGCATGGGCGAACTTTGCCTCCAGCGACCGCGATTAAATTTGTGAATCCTAACTTAACGGTGATTGCGGATGGTGGAGATGGCGATGGTTATGGTATTGGTATGGGCCATTTTATTCATACCATTCGTCGAAATGTTGATATTACCTATTTGGTGCACAATAATATGGTGTATGGACTTACTAAGGGGCAAGCTGCGCCAACGAGTATGAAAGGCTATAAATCACCGTCGACGCCGTTTGGGGTGATTGAACAGCCGGTCAATCCCATTGCGCTGGCATTAACGGCCGGGGCGACTTTTGTAGCGCGTGGTTCTGCAGGCGATGCGATCCATCTGACTAAAATTATTGAAGCGGCGATCCAGCATAAGGGGTTTGCATTAGTAGATATTTTTCAACCCTGCGTGACGTTTAACAAAATTAATACGTATGCTTTTTTCATGCAGCATTGCTATAAATTGGATACGGCAGAAGGGTACGATGTGACGAATTTTGGTATGGCGATGGAAAAAGCGATGCAACAAGATAAATTGCCAATTGGTGTTTTTTACAAAGTGGAGCGCCCCACCTATGAAGAGGAAGATCCTGGACATACCAGTATTGCAGCGGTGGATGTGGATATTATGAATATCGATATTACGAAGCCGATGGAGAGGTATTTGTAGCGGTCATATTTTTCAGGGCGATTTTGGCGTTTCTTTGTAAACCCACGCGTTTGGCGCGCATGACAGGCGAGCCGGCGAAGCGTTGTAAAAATTCGTCATCGGTTTGGATGTTCATGATTTCCTGAAGGGGGATAGTTGAGCCGGCGATTTTGACGTTTTTGAAAGCTTCCAGTTGGAGAGGTTTTGCGAAGGCTTTGTTGTAAGGGCATACCTCTTGGCAGATGTCGCAGCCTAAAATCAAGTTGCCCATGGGCTTATGGAACTCTTGGGGGATTTCGCCTTTGTGTTCAATGGTAAGGTAAGAGATGCAACGGCGGGCATCGAGTTGGCCGGGTGCAGTGATAGCGCGAGTGGGGCAGGCATCTAAGCAACGGGTGCACGTGCCACACGTGCCATCGGTGGGTTGATCATATTCGAGCTTTAAAGTGGTTAAGATTTCACCCAGTAACACAAACGATCCAAACTCTTTGGTGATGAGGGTGGTGTTTTTACCGATGAAACCAAGGCCCGCTTTTACGGCGTAGGCTTTTTCTAAAATGGGTGATGAATCGACGCATAAATGAGTTTGGCATTGCGGGTCTAAATTTTTTATAAAAACGTTAAGTTGTTTAAGGATCTTTTTTAAAACTTTATGGTAGTCGCGGCCGTAGGCATAACGGGCAATGCGGCCTTCGGTGGGCGGGGTTGGTGGAACCTCGCGATAATAATTGATGGCGATGACGATAATGCTTTTCGCCTCTGGTAGAAGCTGCTGCGGTGTTACCCGTTTTTTATAATCTTCTAAATAATGCATGTCACCTTGTTTGCCTTGTTCTATAAATTCGCGGAGCCGTGCTTCGCCTTGTGGATCCGCTTCGGCGGGGGCAATGCCAATAAGATCTACGCCAATCGCTTGGGCATAGGTTTTAAGTTGGGCAGTTATTGTGCCTTGTAAAAGTGGCATGGGTAACACTCCGTGCGCTTTATTGAACCGTAATAGATCCTTTAAAGCCTGGATTTAGGTGGTCGTGGAAAGAAAATGTTCCTACTTTATCAAAGGTGTAAGAATAAGTTTCGCCATTTTTTAGACCTTTTTTAGCATCAAATCCTGGAACGATGGTGTGGGCAGGATGGGGATCAGATGCTGGCCAGTGTTGCGACTCTTCGGTGTTTTTGAAAACCACACTTGTACCTACCGGAACGGTTAAGGTAGAAGGCGAGAAGCCGGCTGAACTAACGGTAATTTCTTTTGGCGTGACGGCGGCCGGCGGGGTTGGCTCTGTCGCTTTTGGCGAAACCTCTGCTGTGGGGGTTATTACGGCTGGAGTTATTCCTGTTGGGGAAAGAGGCTCTACGGGAGGTGTTGTGGTTTGAGTAGTTGCTTGCGTTGCCTGTGTCTCACCTTGCGTGTCAGTTGCTGTGGTGGCTGTTGTCACTTCACAGTTGGCTTTTTTAGCTAAATCTTCAGGGGTATGCACACCTGTTATATTTTCTTGACCAGGAAAGGCCCAGGTTGGATAGCGGTTTACGCCAGCCGCTTTACAAGCTTCAGGATTGCCATTTTCACCTTTAGCATCACATTCAACATAGGTTACATAAGCCATAGCATCGCCGAAAAGCTTTTTTTGGTCAGCACAGTGAGGACACCAGTACGCTCCATAGAATTTAACGCCTTTTTCGGTTAAACACTGAGCTATGGGCGCATAAGGGCTGCTTTGAGGATCAGTTTTAGTACAGGCTGCAAGCAGAGCAATGCTTAAAATCATGAAAGGGATAAGCTTTTTCATAGGGAATTTTTTAATAATATTTATGGAGTTTCTTTGCTCCTATACTATGATGAAAATAGTTGTTTGTAAATTCTTAGTCTTGATAATGGTTTAGGTGATTTTTTCGTAAACATCTTTTGGCGTTATTCCCCAGGCTTTTAGGCTGACTTCAAGCATCCCGATTCCAATACTTTTTGTACCATGAAGAGCAATAACATGAGTCTTACCGCTAAGCCCTTTAAAAAATTTGTGGCTTCCATTTGTTCTAACGGGAGCTCCTAATAGGTATTTTAAGGCATGAAAAATACGGTTACCACTTGTGCCCCTTAAGAGGCGTAAATATCTTTTCCATTCACTATGAGCATCGTTTTCCTCTTCTGCTCCTTCTATATTATCGACAGGGGCATTTTTAGAACTATCAGCTGCTTGGGCAATTTCAGCCTGTGGCGCACTTGTTGCTACCGAAAAAGCTACCTCATCACGAAGTTTTTGTACCGGAGCTGTGGCTTTTTCTTCAAGATATCGAACGAGAGTAGAATATACAGCGTGTTTTAGTAGTAAATAATCATGTTTTGAAAAAGAGTCGGACGCTGGAATATGCGTTAATATATAGCAGAGTTCACCAGTGCTTCGATCTAAATAAAATTCTATTGAGGCAGGGCTTAAGCGGTGCTGAGCAACCATTTCATTCCCATCTCCTCCGGGTGCATAACCGATTTGAGGTTTAAAATATCTTTGCGCCATATCCATATTGACTCGAACAATGCATAAAGAGTTTTCTTTAAAGATCCTTGATCGCAAAAGTTTTCCTGCTTCAATATCTAGTGTGCAACGACCAAGTTTTACCCTTTTAAATCCAATCTTTTGTATTTGAGCCAGTTCAGCAGCATCTTCAAACATTTTGCCATTTTCTCTTTGTAGCTGATCATCATCTATGCGCTTTGGCAAAGCTTGATCTTGATAAGCCTGTAAAAAACTATCGAAGTTGCCGCGATAGGATTTGGTTGTTCCTTTTACATGCTCTCGCATATCCATGAGTATGCCCCCCAGAAAGTGGTGTCCAGTTGCTTGAAGAGTAATCCTGTCCCAATGCAGAAAAAAATATTCGCTGATTACTTCGCGATCTTTATCGTCATACTCTTTTTTTGAGATTTCTCTCATTAATGCTTCGGTGAAATACTCGATGGCTTTGTCTAAAAGTAAATTGATGCGGGTATTACGGTAGGTATTTCCCTCAACATGTTGTGAAGAAATAAATAATGCCATGTCGCTAAAAAGGCTATTCAAAGGGCCACAAGGAACAAAAAGTTTACCGCCTTGGCGACCTGAAAAAGTACCTGGTACAGACTTTTGCACAGTGGCTCTTAAAATTTTCTTTTGTACTAGATCCGCGACGATTTTTTTGGCGAGATTATCGATTTTCTTTTGGAGTACATCATATTCGGGAAGTACTAGGGTATATTCTTGTCCTTCAGCTAGAGTTAATTCCCCTTTATAAACCATGGCGTCAATTTGAAGCATGGCTGGATCATTGGCTATACCATAAAGATTATTAACACACTCGGCACCAAAAAGTTTTTTGGCGTTAGGGGGGACAGCATTACGTTTAACTAAATTGGCGATTGCTTTTTCTGCATCAAAATCTTGATCTATTTCATCTTCGTCACAAGTGGTTATTAACCCTGTTCCTAATATTGTTGGTCTCATATGAATGGATAACGATAAAAAATATAAAGGATTACATTCGGAGAGGTAATTTTCTTTTGCTTGCCTGAGCTGCATCGGCTATACTCGGCGAAGATATGGCACACTCCACCCTCAAAAAACGTCGCTTAGCTCCAACACTTCAATATGGTGTTGCTGCGCAACGTTCCCGGGTAGGCACTCCGCTCCGCTCCGCGCGTCAAGTGAAGAAAGTCCTCATTCTCGGTTCCGGAGCGTTGAAAATTGGTGAAGCGGGGGAGTTTGATTATTCTGGATCGCAAGCTATTAAGGCTTTGAAACAGGAGAAGATTTTTACGGTGCTCATTAATCCGAATATCGCTACCAATCAAACCAGTAAGGGTTTGGCCGATAAGGTTTATTTTTTGCCGGTGAACCCTTATTTTGTAGAACAGGTTATAGCGCGTGAGAAACCTGATGGGCTCCTCCTTTCT
>CAYMDR010000003.1:26967-31287 GCA_964389195.1 uncultured Candidatus Peribacteria bacterium
AAACAGCTCTAAACTGTGGGCTGGCTTTATATGAATCGGGCATTTTAAAAAAGTATAAGATTGAGGTTTTAGGTACTCCTGTTTCGGCTATCCAAAAAACGGAGGATCGTGAAATTTTTAAGCAGGAGATGACTTCGATTGGTGTGAAAGTGCCACGAAGTGTAGCTTGCCATTCAGTGGAAGCAGGCATGAAGGCTGCGGAAAAAGTTGGCTATCCCGTGATTGTGCGTGCCGCTTTTGCCCTTGGAGGAAAGGGGTCTGGGTTTGCTTATAGCGAAAAAGAGCTTCGTGAACTTTTGGAGACGGCTTTCGCTTCTTCGCCCCAGGTTTTGGTGGAGGAAAACTTAAAAGGCTGGAAAGAGGTGGAATATGAGGTGGTGCGTGATGCCTATGACAACTGTATTACGGTTTGTAATATGGAAAATTTTGATCCCCTGGGTATTCACACCGGGGAAAGTATTGTGGTTGCCCCTTCACAGACACTTACCAATGAGGAGTACCACCGCTTGCGCGAGCGAGCCATTACCGTAATTCGCCATTTGGGGATTATTGGGGAGTGCAATATTCAGTATGCGCTTGATCCCAAAAGTGAAGATTATCGCATCATTGAAGTGAATGCGCGTTTAAGTAGAAGTTCAGCGCTGGCAAGTAAGGCCACGGGGTATCCATTGGCTCACGTAGCCGCTAAATTGGCTTTGGGCTACCGCTTAACGGAGCTTAAAAATGCTGTGACTAAAAATACCACGGCCTGTTTTGAGCCGGCACTCGATTATTTGGCCTTAAAAATTCCGCGCTGGGACTTGGATAAGTTCCGTAAAGTTACCCATGAAATTTCTACAGAGATGAAATCGGTAGGTGAAATTATGGCCTTGGGACGAAGTTTTGAAGAGGTCATGCAAAAAGGTCTGCGCATGTTGCAGATCGGTTTATATGGTTTTGTCGCCAATCAGGATCTTGGTATTGCTCCTGAAAATATTGAAAAAGAGTTAAAGAATCCTACGCCTCGGCGTATTTTAGCTATTACGGAAGCCATGAAGAAAGGATGGGATATTGGAAAAATCAGTAAGCTTTCCGGTATTGATGAATGGTTTTTAGCAAAACTACAGAATATTGTTGAGGTGAGTGAGCGTGTACAAAAGGCAAAGAAAATAGATGCTCTTCTTATGAAAGAGGCCAAGCAAAAAGGTTTTTCCGACAAACAGTTGGCGATACTTAGTGGTAAAAAAGAGTTAGTGATTCGAACGATGCGTAAAAAAATGGGTATCGTTCCGTATGTAAAGCAGATCGATACCATGGCTGCGGAGTATCCGGCGCAAACCAACTATTTATACCTTACCTATCATGGCATAGAGGATGATGTTGATTTTAAGAGTAAGAAAAAAAAGGTTATTGTGCTTGGTTCTGGGCCTTATGCTATTGGTAGTTCGGTGGAGTTTGACTGGTGCTGTGTAAATGCGCTGAGTACGGTAGGTAAGTTGGGGTATGAAACAATTATGATTAATTATAATCCTGAAACGGTTTCGACCGATTATGATATTTCGGAAAAATTATATTTTGATGAGCTTTCGCTGGAACGGGTTTTAGATATTTGTGAAAAAGAGAAACCGCTGGGAGTAATTGTTTCTACCGGCGGGCAGGTTCCGAATAATTTAGCTTTAAAATTGGATAAGGCCGGCATCCATATTTTTGGTACACTCCCAAGTAATATTGATCGTTCGGAGGATCGTCATAAGTTTTCGCAAATGTTAGATAAGTTGGATGTTGACCAGCCAAAATGGCGAGAGCTAGCGAATGTGGAGCAGGTAAAAAAATTTGCGGCCGAGGTTGGCTATCCGGTTTTAGTGCGACCTTCCTATGTACTTTCAGGAGCGGCCATGAGTGTGGCGTATAACGATGAATCGCTCATGACCTTTTTAAATAAAGCGACCCGTATTTCTAATGAGGCACCGATTGTTGTGAGTAAGTTTGAGCAAGGTGCTAAAGAGATTGAGGTGGATGCCGTGAGTTTAGATGGGGAGATTATTATTTATGCGATTGCGGAACATATTGAAAATGCTGGTGTACATTCGGGGGACGCTACGATTGTGCTTCCTCCGCAAAAACTTTACATCGAAACGATTCGCCGCATTAAAGATGTTACTAAAAAAATCTCGCGCGAACTTAAGATAACTGGTCCTTTTAACATTCAGTTTTTGGCTAAGAATAACGAAATTAAAGTAATCGAGTGTAACTTACGTGCTAGCCGTTCCTTTCCCTTTTCTTCCAAGGTAACCGGCTATAATTTTATTGAAATTGCTACCGAGGCGATGTTAAAATCTCGCGACCTGATCGATTTCCGCAAAGAAAATTATAAGACCTTAGATTTAGATCACGTTGGCGTGAAAGCCCCACAGTTTTCGTTTTCACGGCTTAAGGGGGCGGATCCGGTGCTGGGCGTAGAGATGGCTTCAACGGGTGAAGTAGCATGTTTTGGTGACGATATGTATGAAGCTTTTTTGAAGGCGATGGTTTCGGTTGGCTTTAAATTGCCACGAAAGAATATTCTTTTAAGTATTGGTAAGATTGAAGATAAGGTCGACTTTTTACCTTGGGTTCAACGTTTGGTAACGATGGGCTTTGAAATTTTTGCCACGGATGGAACGTCTGCGTTTTTAACGGAGCACGGTATAAAAAATACGCTGCTACATAAAATCCGTAGCGGTCAGCAACCGAATTTACTGGATGCTCTCAGCGAAAAGAAAGCTGAACGCAAAATCGATTTAGTGATCAATATCTCCAAAACTTATAGCCGAGACGAAATCACCGATGGCTATTTAATTCGCCGCAAAGCCATCGATTACAACATTCCACTCATCACTAATTTGCAGGTGGCGGAGGTTATTGTGCAGGCACTCGAAAAGTACAAACTGGAAGATTTAAAGATCAAGCACTGGGGGGAATATGGGGGGAATTAAACAACTACTTTCAAAAAGCTGGTGGCTGATAATTAGATTCCTTTATCTTAGTAGTTGGTTCAACGGCGCAGCCAGTTATTATGAGTGGATGTTTAGGTGTTTTGGCAAACTCAGGAGATGGACAATCATACCAATAATCTAGGGGAATAGGCACCGTGGGGCAGATCACACCACTCTTTAAAACATGTGCTGAGCTAACTTCTCCTTCTGGCGTATAACTTATCCATGTGCGTATTTCAGGAACAGTACAATGTGCATTAAGCTTTAACTCCTCGGCTTCTACTGCTCGCCTATCTGTACTATTAAGTGCACGCTGAGGAATTTCAGCTGAAAAAGGAAAACTGACACTCAGAGGGGCGTTGGCCTTTAGTATGGGTTGAAAAGAAAATGCTGTTGTACGAAATACATAGGGGCCCTCTTCCAAGCGAGTACTTAAGTAGGGCTTCCCCTGTTTTGATATGGCAAAAACTGGATGAGCGGTTTCAAATGAATTTACAAGACTAACATCTCCTGGACAGTCCTGAGCGATATTTACCGTAGCACTTAAAGGGTAATCCGAGCCTGGCCTCTCAGTCACATCTATAGTTGTGGCTTGCAGTTGGCAGGCTGGATCTAGTAACTCTAAAGATGGTTGCACGCTATCTGCTATAGCATCAGCTCCCTTTCCAAATGCATTCACTAATTGTTGATGAGACCTTGCTTGAACAGTTTGAGCAGTTGGCATACTTGCGCCGCAACCAACAATTGAGCTAAGGCCTAATGTGGCTATGCTTGCCGCATGTGTAATTCTTTCAGTAACTGATTTAGATCTAGGATTATTGGATAACATATAAAAAGCTTAAAGAGCCTGTTATGTTAACATAATTTTATTAAATGTCAATCTGTATTATTTGCCTATATTAAAGGCTTTTTCGGAAAGGGATTTGATTCTTCGCTTAATATGATTCACCTGGAGCGCCCGCTCCTGGCTCCGGCCATAGCGCGTTAAACAAATCTGGATAATTCTGAGTTATACCTTCCCACAACCAAAAGACCCGTGTTCAGGGCTCTATCTGCCCGCGCTAACGTTCGTAATAATGGCATCATTTGCTGCTGTTGCTACTACTCCACTACTTCTAGCTGAGTCTGGGTCTGGTTCTAAAGCTGCGTTTGCCGTTACTCCGGCGTTAACATTTTGTGCCGGTGCTGTAAGGGTAAATTGGGCGCAGACATTCATTCTAAAGTTATCGCCATATGCCCCTACGAGTTTATCGGTATAAAAAGCTTTTGCAGCCTGCCAAATAACATTTGCTCGTTGGTCGGGCTCAATGTTTATTAATAGCGCTGCCGTTGTTTCAATTGCCTCATTCGTCCGGTTTTTCATTTG
>CAYMDR010000004.1:0-7967 GCA_964389195.1 uncultured Candidatus Peribacteria bacterium
GTTTAGATGAGCGTTTGGTTCAGCCGATTATTGGCCTTAAAGAACCGTGGTTTTATCGTAATAAAATGGAGTTTAGTTTTAGTGAGAATAAAAAAGAGGAGAGTGTAAGGATCATAGATCTTGGTTTGCATCTTAAGCGGATGCATCACGATGTGGTGGAGCTTACGGAATGCTTTTTGTTAAGTCCTTATATTGGCAATTTTATCGCAACTACTCGTGAATTTTTCCGTAAGCTTTATGGTGAAAATAAGTGGGAAGATGGAGCTAAATTACTTTCTTTAACGATACGAGAAGGCAAACATACAGGTGAAGTTATGGTTCATTTAAGTGCAGAAAATGGTGATGAAACTTTTATTAAAGAGCAACTCAAGACGGTGCTGGAAAATTTTAAAATACTTACGGTGAATTTTTTTAAGGCAAAGGTTACACCCCAAAAACTTGTTTCAATTTATTTTACGCATATTCAAAATGTAAAAGGTAGTCCCAAAACTTTAACGGAACAGTTACTATGGGGTACACCTACGATTGAAGAGATTTTACATCTTCCCGATGGGAAAGCTTTGCACTTTGAAATTTCGCCTCAGGCTTTTTTTCAACCAAATACTTTACAGGCTGAAAAACTTTATAGTTTAGCCATGAAGGCCGCTTCTTTAACTGGTAAGGAAATGGTTTTTGATCTTTTCTGTGGCGCGGGAACTATCGGTATTTTTTGCTCACATCAGGCTAAAAAGGTTTTTGGAATTGAACTGAATGCCAGTGCTATTAAAAATGCCAGGGCGAATGCCGAACGAAACAACATTGAAAATATTGAGTTTGTCTGTGGCGATGTTTCTAAACATTTACCTTCACTTCCCACTCAACCTGATGTGGTGATTGTTGATCCGCCACGTAATGGGTTGGCACCAGATATTATTGAGCAGATTGCTAAATTTAGCCCAAAGCGAGTGGTGTATGTATCGTGTAATCCAACCACTTTTGCACGCGATGCGATGCTCTTTCAAAAAACCGGCTACCTCCTGAAAGAAGTGCAGCCGGTTGATATGTTTCCACAAACGTATCACATTGAATGTGTTTCGCTTTTAGAACGTGTTCATTAAGCGTTGGACTTTACTGAACGTTTTTTAGCAACGACATGAGTTTTTGCTACTGGAGCACTGATCATTGGAACTTTCATCTCCATAGGTTTTGCCTTAACGACGCCATGACAGCAGATAAAATATTTCATCGCTACTACTAAAATGTAGATGAAGAGTGTACTTCCAACCTCTTGGATGAAAAGAAGATATTTTACGATACCTTCAACACGGGCATCAAAAACCTGTACCGGTGCATCACCAAAGAACCCCCAGATAAACATGGTGGTTATGAGGATAATTTTAGCCATGAGCATGGCTGCCAAAAGTTGGCACATTCCCAAGGCAAACTTTTTGTTAAACATATTATAGGGGTTAAAAAAATATTTGTTTCTATTGCAAGATTTTAGGCTAAAGTCTTCAGCCAAGCAAGGGCTTGTTTTTTTGTTTTTATTTCGCAAGCCAATTGTTTCTCCTTTAATTCATCAATAATTTCACCAATCTTTTTTCCTGCTTTTAGTTGAAGAATGCTCATAATATCTTCACCACTTAAGAGAGGTTTGGGAGGGTGAGGCATCTTTTCTATAGACTCACGGTAGAGCTTTAAAATCTTTTCATACAGGGCTAAATCGGTGGGCGTAGTTCCCTGCGCATCGGCTTTAAAAACCTGCATTAAATTCAAAAAATAAGGATCCAAAAACCAGCGGCGTTTTCTTCCTTCGGGCATTTCAACAAGTTGAACCATCATCATGTGATGTTCCACTAACCACTCTACCTCTTCCATAAATTTTTTAGGAAAATGTAAGCGCGTTAAAATATTGTGAGCGATTTTTTTGGAAAATTCGGCGTGATGATCAAAACGAATGCGTTCTTTAAGTTCAAAAGTTTCCGGTTTACCAATGTCGTGCAAAAGTGTCCCCCACCGTACTGGCAAACTTGCGGTTGGTGGTAAGGATGCCAGCGCCTGCATGGTGTGATCCCAGACATCCCCTTCCTGATGGTACTGCAAAGGCTGAGGAACACCTTTCATACGTTGCAGTTCCGGTAAAATAACTTTTAAAACGCCGATATCTTCCATATCTTCAAAAGCTTGGACGGCGCTTCCCGACATCATCATTTTATTTAATTCCACGGCAACTCTTTCTTTGGAAACTTTATCGATGACAAGACTGGTGTGATTTGCTAGCGCCGTATACGTGGCAGGTTCATACTGAAAATTAAACTCGTTTCTAAAGCGAATGGCGCGCAAAATGCGGAGATGATCTTCTAAAATACGTTGGTTTGGGTCTTTAATAAAACGGATGAGTTTTGCTTCCAAATCTTTTTGCCCTTCCACGTAATCGATAATTTGATCATTGGTGGGGTCATAGAACATGCCGTTAATAGTAAAATCGCGGCGCAGAGCATCTTCTTGAGCAGTGGCAAAAGTTACCGCGTCGGGGCGACGGCCGTCACTGTAACCACTATCGGAACGAAAGGTGGCAATTTCAAAATGGTGGCCGTTTTCGATGGCTAAAATAACACCAAATTTTTTACCGATGGGAATAGTTTTTTTTAAGATTTTTTCGATTTGATCAGGCGTTGCGGAGGTAACAATGTCAAAATCTTTTGGCTTGATGCCTAGTAAAATATCACGGACACAGCCACCAGCCCAGAGCGCTTCAAAGCCTGCTTTTTTAAGTTTTTTGATAATCTCAATCGAGGTTGGCATCATAAGATTATCTTTTATAAACCTAAAATATTCACGAGCATCTGTGCCATTTCACCACGGGTGAGGGTTGCAGCAGGTGCAAATGTTGTTTGAGTTTTACCACTAAGTATACCATGGTGATAGGAGTAGTTTACATAGGGTGTGTACCAAGCGGATGTTTCAACATCAGCAAAAGGTGTCGGAGCCGCCTCTTCTAAAACTTTATGACCAGCGGTTAAGAGGATTTTTAAAGCTTCCACCCGGTTGATAATGTTTTCTCCCTTAAAACTGCCATCAGCATAGCCATGAACAATATCTTTATTTTTAGCGGTGGCGACATAATTTATGTACCAACTGTCTGTAGAGACATCATGAAAGGGCACTTCTTGGGCTTGATCTATCACATAAGCAAAAGCGGCTAAACAAACTTTTACCATTTCCGCGCGGGTGAGCTCGCCATCGGGATCAAAAGTGGTAGGAGTACGCCCCTGTACAATCTGTAGCTGATATAATTTTTCAATAGCCGGGGCAGCGGGATTGCCGGCAATGTCTGTAAATACGGAAGTGAATGTTGCAGGTGGTGGGGATGAAGGGCTTATCTCGGCCAAGACAAATAGGGTTAAATGGTTAACTTTTACCACCATATATTTACCATCTTCAGACAGAGCTCCTCCATCTCCGGCTTTTTCATATTTATTGGTTGCTTCATTCCAATAGAGAACTTCCAATGAATCTTTCTCTGCGCCCTTGGGAACGGGAATTTTTATGGTTATATCTTTATTAAAAAAAGTTTTTTCACTGCTTTTTATTTCAAAAGCACTGAGAAATTTAAAACTGTTAGGAATAGAGGTAGGGAGTTTATCTTCAAGGAGTGGAGCCGCTGGCCAGATAATATCGCCAAAAGGATCACCTTGCTCTGTTGTTATATTCGTACCTTTTTCTATAAAAATAGTTATATCTGCCTCTTCATTTTTTATGGTTGTAGGCCGTACAACAACGCCATCATTTGGAAAATTTACCCTTGTTGTAACGATTTGTTCACTAGCCGATGGTATTGAAGCAATGCTACTGCTAGCACTACTACTTCCACTGACGCCACTCCCTCCTCCGCTGCCACCACCTCCCCCACCACTGAGAAAAACAGCGTGACTTTTCTGTGCATCTGTTGCGGATGTACGGTCATCAGCGTTGGCTGTATAATTATTAAATCCAGTTATGCTGACAATTAAATCATCAATAGCATCATCGTTGGCCAGGAGTGTGGCACAATAATATATGCCAATACCGCTTTCACTACAGGTAGTACCTCCGACTACTACTGTGGCTGCTGTTAGAGCTCCACCTACCTCATTCATAACGCTTACTTTGTGACTAAAATCGAGGCCGTTGCTGGTATCCATGGTTACCACTTGCTGGGCATCCAGACCAAAGGCGTTCGTTCGATCCGCTCCTAAATTTGCTGTAGCCGTCACGTACCCATCTTTGATAACGGTAAAGCCATTGGTGAGGGTATTATCATCGGCAATGACGATGGGACAATAGGCACTGTTACTGGAAATGGTACAAGCAACTGATGATGTTCCCCCCGTGGCTGAGTCAGGAATAAGATCTGTTCCTAGCTCGTCCTTTACAATAATCTTGTGACTAAAATCGAGGCCGTTGCTGGTATCCATGGTTACCACTTGCTGGGCGGTTGTTCCTGCGGCTCTGCCACCAGCTAGATTTACGACTGCCGTGACATATCCATCCTTGATGACGGTAAAGGCAGTGGTGGCATCAAGAACATTGTCATCGGCAAGTACCACTGGGCAATATACTGAGTTTGTGGAGATGGAACATGCTACCCCACTTGCTCCTGCTATCGCGGAAGTAGGTGTGAGCGCAGAATTTAGTTCATCTTTAACAATAATTTTGTGACTGAAATCTAGACCGTTACTGGTATCCATAACAACGGTTTGTTGAGCGGTGGTGTCTGCATCGCGATCACCCCCAAGGTTGACGGCGGCTGTTACATAACCATCTTTAATTACTATAAAGCCATTGGAAGCCACTTCATCGTCCGCCATGACCACTGGACAATAGGCCAAGCTTGAAGAAATGGTGCAAGCAACGGAAGAGGTTCCGGCTGTAGCGGAAGTAGGAGCAAGCGCAGACCCTAATTCATTGGTTACGGCGATACGATGCGAAAATTTTAGGCCTGTACCATTCCCTAGGGTAACGGTTGCCTGAGAATTGCCATGCCCAGCTCTATTACTACTCAGATTTGGCGTTGCGGTAACATAACCATCTTTTACAATATTAAAAGCTGTGGTGGCATCTAAGACATTATCTTCGGCCAAGAGAACAGGGCAGTAAGCTATATTACTAACAATTGTACATGCTGTATCGTTTAACCCGGCTGTTACACTCGTCGGGGTAAGCGCATTTCCTAATTCATCAGTTACAATTACCCGATGCCCAAAGTTTAAAAGATTAGGGGATCCAGAGTTATCGATTAAGGTGGAACTGAGACTCCCGGTGGACAAAGGTGTGAAATCCACATAACCATCTTTTTCAGCCGTATAGTTACAATCGGTATCGGCGCCTTGCGTTAAAAGGGCAAGTTCATATATACCACTACCAATTTCCCTGAAAGAGTATTTGGTAGTGTCTGTACAGTTGATCAAGATAAACGCCGAGCTTGTAAGTCCTGTTATGTTTGTTGCTAATTGATCTTGAATTTTGACTCGCAGGTTAAACTCACGTGAGGAAAGCTGTGTTCCTCCAATGGTATCAGCACTTCCTGTGGTTGTACGGAAACGTATAAAGTAGGCCGATGTTGTCACAGCACCGCCTGCATCAGGATCGGTTGTTGCCCAGTCTGAAGGAATAGTTATGGATATATTATAGGTGCTAGCGGTACTTTCAAAACCATTGGTACCATCAAGAACCGTTAAAGATGACCACGCAGATCCATTCCAGTACTCCCATGTTCCTGCGTGGGCACCAGGACAGGCAGTACCATAATTTACACGTACCATGTCAAAAATATAATTCATTCCTAGATAGAGGGCATCATTAGTGGTGTCGCCACATAACTGAACATCGTTGCTAGTAGTGTTATTGGCATCCGTTGTTTCACTGGTAAAAGTGCCACCATTATCATAGGCGGCCTGATTCAGATCAGCATTAGCACTAGCCAGCGGTGTTGCAGATGCTGTTTGAATCTGAAAAAGGGCTAGACCGAAAAAAAATAAAGTAAAATATTTTTGGACAAATTTCATTTTTATAAAGGTTCAGAGAACTATTATCACGATGCTAGCTTTTGCCGATTTTATCAGATTTCCCTCTAAATCAAAAATAATAATAATGATATTTTAATGATTAAATTGGTTATTTCTTTTTAATTTAAGAAAACCATTGCTAAAATTTTATTAGGGCTGTACGTTCACTTCTTACAAATTTCTCTAATACTATGGCTCGCAGTAATAATTTTCTAAGAAATGCTTATAGCCTTGTACTGGCCACAACCCTGGGATGTTCCGGTGCAATTGATATGAAAGAACCTGATCAAGAACGTATCGGAGAAACTACGGATATTTGTGAGTTACAAAAAACTAATATTGATAGTATTATGCAATGTCTTGCAGATACTTATGAACTTCTGGGTAAAAAAAATAGTTATGTTCATATGGCTGAAGGGTATTTTAAAGGGGTTGAAGTTACTGACAGCACTACGGCATGCTACGAATATACAGCGTGTGATCCGCATTATACCTGTGATGAAGTGCAAGCAAAAGTTAAAGCATTACTGCAGCCTGCAGCCGGTAACTTTGTAAACACTGAATGTTTCTCTGGTGATGATGGAATATGCGGAGTTGGTTTTAATATGGGCACTCTTTCTTCTGATACTATCCAAGTGTGTGTGCCGGCCTTAGAAACGGAAAAACAAAATTTTGTTCGGCAGTTTTGTGAAGACGATGCAACCCCACAATTTATTGTAGATAACTTATTTTCTGCAGGAACTGGTTTTTCTTTAACACTTTCCTGTATAGATAAGTAGCCGCATTAAACCTTATTGACTTTTAAAGCCATGAGCGTAGAAAAATGGTGGATCTAAAAAAGATTTTTACCTAAAAATTATGGAAAGAAGAGTGGATAGGATAGGTGCTACACATGAAACACGTTCTACAAATGAAACAAGTGCTCCAAGTGCACTAGCAACTGCTCGGGCTTGGGTAGGGAAAAAAACGAAAAAAGTATTACGAGCTACAGCACCTTTGGCTCTTGCTGCCATGCCATTCATAGTGGCATGTAGCCCAGCTGAGAGTGCTCCTCTTCAATCTAGTTCAACGGCAAGCAATACCGCTGGAGGTGGTGCTGAAAATGAAGGTGGTAAAGGAGGAAGCGGAGGAGGGGCTGGCATAGGAGGTCATCCTGACGCCAGCAGTAGCAGTTCGGGAGCGGGAGGCCACGGGGGCGCAGTGGAAAAAGCTGATGGAGATCCTATTACGGAAACAGGAAAGTTTTACCCCATTAATGCTACTAATAGCTTTGTAACCATTGGCGATAAAGTAATCGGCTGCGATACCGAGCATGGATTTATAGTTACACAAAATGGACAAGCAATTGCTAAATTCGGTTTTGATGCAAATGCTAATCCCGATGCGAGCAAACAAACTTCCTGTGCTTATGCTACGGTAGATGGTAATCACATTGTTGTAGCTAGTCAGGGCAATGGGAAAAATAATGGTAAAACCGATTTAGTCTTCCTTGATGCAAGTCAGCCTGAAAATGCCATTGTTACCAGCAAGATTACCCTTCCTTCACGAGCTACTGGGCTCATTCCTCTGGGAAATGATACTTATTTAGTTGGGCAGGGAGTTAATGGTATTATTAAAGTAAATAATACGATTGATAACCCAGCTATAACTGCTACCCGTAGCGAAGGTGTAGCAAATGTTCAAAGTTTAGTGAAGGCGAATGATAAAATTGTCATTGCGGATTCAGGAAATGGTGTAGGCGTTATAGCTAATGCTCCAGGCGATGATCCTGCATATATTGACCCAAACCCTATAGAGCATATAGAATTTCCTACCGGTGTTCGTCATGTGGAATATGGCGATAATAAAGTATTTGCTTCGGCAACCGATGGGGTACATATTTTAGATATGTCTGGAAACGGAGCACTCACCGATACTACTCTGCGGATTAGAACCCCAGAA
>CAYMDR010000004.1:7977-28051 GCA_964389195.1 uncultured Candidatus Peribacteria bacterium
AGCGAAGCCAGTGGTTATGTAGCCATAGCCACTGGTGGAAAAGTCTGGGTTTATAAGGTGGATGAGCTGAATGCAAATGATGAAGTGAGTCCCGAAATGTCCACTGCTGGCTTTATCGGCGTAGAAGGATTTAAAGGGCCAGATCCAAATTTTGACTACTCTGATCCGCAAGCTTTCTTTGTCCAGTTTCAACCAGGAAATGGTAAAAAATTTGTGGTTGGCTCACGCTTTGGTACAAAGGAGAAACAAATAAATCCCGATGTTAGTAGTCCAGCATTAGAGATTATAGCTCCGCAAGCTTTTGAGAATGTTGCTGGAGCAGCGCAGATAATACTGATGAAAAACAGAGGACCTAAAACATTAAATCTTCATAATATTGGAGCAGCTGCACCTTTTTCAGCAGATACTACAGATCTTTCACTACTACCATGGGGAAAAGATTTTATCCAAGTAAGCTTTGATGGTACGCCTGGAGCCGGGAAAGTTACAGGGACTAGTAATGATCCTGATAATGCAAATTTTCAGCTCCTTCTTAAGGTTAACGATGGTTCCCACTTTGGTGTAGGGGATGCTTTTCCATCGGCAGGCCAATGGAGCTGTGTGGATATGAAAAGCGGAAATACTATTTCTCTCGATGGTGCGCAGGGAATTACTTTATCTACTCAACCTGCCGTCATTCTCTGGTTTTCCAGCTGGTGTCCATGCTCTCTTCAAGACCTTCAAGAAGCAGCAGCAATTGCGCTTAGCCATCCTGAGTATCCTATAGTAGCCATTAACACTGGGAGCCAAGGCGATGATGTTAATAATGTTGCTCAGTTTATGCACGAGATGGGAGTCGATGGCATACCAAACCTCTATTCTTGTGTTGATGCTCAAGGTTGGTTCTATGGTAAAATACACGACTCAAGTCAACAATCACCTTTCCCAGTCGCTGCGACCAAAAATAAAGGAGATACTTTTAGCTCCATCTTAAACACATCTGCTGGATGGCCAAGCCTTGAAGGTCAGTTTAATGCTGATATTGCTGCTCCATAATTTATGTCCTCACCTGTCCATTTCCCTGGATAAGCCATTTATAGGTGGTCAGTTCTTTTAAGGCCATGGGGCCGCGGGCATGAAGTTTTTGTGTACTGATGCCGATTTCCGCGCCCAGACCAAACTGGCCACCATCGGTGAAGGCGGTGGAAGTGTTGTGGTACACAGCGGCGGCATCGATATTTTGTAAAAAATATTCTGCTGCCTGGAAGTCTTGGGTGATAATGGCTTCACTATGTTTGGAGCCGTACTGACTTATATGCTCAAGAGCTTCTTCAATGTTGTTCACGGTTTTGATCGCCATTTTTAAAGAGAGAAATTCGTTGCCAAAATCTTCTGGTGTCGCTGGTTTAAGAAGCTTGGCTGGATAGTTTTTGTGGAGAACTTGGTAAGCTTTTTTGTCAGCAAAAATCTCTACTCCTGCTTTGGCTAAGTTTTTTGTCAGGAAAGGAAGATCAGCGAGTCTTTCTTGATGGATGATAAGAGTATCTAGGCTATTGCAAACACTGGGGCGGCGCGTTTTGGCATTGAAAATTATTTTTTCAGCAATGGTTTTATCAGCAGCTTTATCAAGATAGGTATGAACAATACCAGCGCCGGTTTCAATGGTAGGGATGCGCGCGTTTTCCCGAACCCATTGGATAAGTGCTGCACTGCCGCGGGGAATGAGTACATCTATAATCCCCTGGGCTTGTAATATTTGCATAGTGACCTCACGATCTGGAGGAAGGAGAAGTGCCACTTCTGGCGGCAGATTATTACGAGCGAGGACACTTTGAATGATATCGATTAATATTTTGCTGGTCTGGTACGCCTCGCTTCCGCATTTTAAGATGGCGATATTTTGGGTTTTAAAGCAAAGCGCAAAAACATCGACCGTGACATTGGGGCGAGCTTCATAAATAACAGCAACCACACCGAGGGGTACAGCAATTTTTTCCAAGTGAAGACCGTTTGGTAAGGTTTTTGCTTCCAGCATAGAGCCAACGGGGCTGGCAAGAGTGCTTATTTTTTCTAAACTTTCCGCTATACTTTTAAGACGTGCGGGTGTTAACAAAATGCGGTCGTAGATGGGTTCTTTGGAGTCGATTGTTGTTAGATCTTTTTGGTTGGCGGCAAGAATTTGTGGTTCCTTTTTAACAAGTTCTTGTGCTATTGCTTTCAAGCATTTATCAATAAGTTTTTGCTGCGTATTTTGGAGGATTTTTTGATCGCTACGGATGTGGTCTTTATTTAAACGAAAAAGGCTTGTTTGAGGCATCTCCCCTGCTAGCTCTTTGGAACGAGCCACCCCCTTCTGCATACCTTCCTGCATAATGGTTGGAGCATTGTGCTTATTAAAATATTGCAACACGGCTTCTGTTACTCCGGCTTTGGAGGTAACAGCTTGGCGGAGTTCTGTCGCCGTTTTTGTTTCCGCTTCAAAAAGTTTTGCCGCGCCAATAAAAGTTTGCTTCGCTACTTCCTGTGCTTGCACTTCCGTAAGGCCGCTTTTCAGCCCCTCCGCCGCCATGATTTCGGTTAGGTAATAAAAATAAGCGGGACCGCAACCGTTGATCACTGTTATATCGTGCATGGCATTTTCATTTTTAATTTCTTGTTCGATGCCTGCTGTGGCCAAAAGCCCTTTTATTATTGTTTTTTCTTTAGCCTCTAAATCCGAGCTAAACCACATGGTGACACTATGGCCTACTTTTGCCGCAAGATTGGGCATGGCTCTGACAACTTTTTCAGCCTCCAGGGTGTCTTTTATTTTTTGTACTGAGATTCCCGCCATGATGGAAAGTACGATTTTATTTTGCCAACTTTTTGGATCGCATTCCTGCGCTAAGGCCACAAAATTCTGCGGTTTTACGGCGATCATAACCACATCGGCTTGATGTATGAGTTCGGCGGAGTTTTTACAAATTTTTACCTTAGTTTCCTTAGTAATTTTTTCGGCATGATGATCACAAACATAGATATTTTCTAGGCCAGATCTTATGAAGGCTTGCGCAAAGGCTTGCCCCATCGTACCAAAACCGAGAATGCCAATTTTTGTTTTGGAAAGATTTTTCATCCCTATTTAATAAACATATAGTTGTAGTGAATAAAAGGTTTGCCACCTTTTTTGCCTTTCTGCAGACTAAGTTCTTGCGTCGAATATTCGGCCTTACCTAAACCAAGCTCTGTACCTTTTTCATTTATGATTTTTACAATATCACCTTTTTTGAATTCACCTTCTATTTTTGAAATACCAACCGGCAATAAACTAATAACTTTAGGAGAGTGCAGAAGCTCTTCCGTACATTCATTCACAACTATTTTAGCTTGAGCAAGACCTTCCGAAAAACTGAGCCAACGCTTAATGTTGGAGGAAACTTTTTGAGGAATAAAGGTGGTGCCCACTTTTTGGTGAGCAAGAATTTTCAGTAAAATACTTTCCTCTTTACCGTGAGCGATATGGACAGTTACACCCAATTTAGCTAATTTCAGAGCCATTTGAAGTTTAGTTTGCATACCTCCTCGTCCGAACTGGGATTTGGAAGCGCTAACAATGCCTTCAAGCTTATCATTCATTTTTACTTCAGGAATAATTTGGCTTTTCGGATCATGAGGGTTGCCGGTATATAGGCCATTTATATTACTCAGGATAATAAGTTTATCAGCTTTAAGCATGGTAGCTACTAAACTTGCCAGTTCATCATTGTCGGTAAACATGAGTTCGCTTACCGCTACAGTATCGTTTTCATTTACAATGGGGATAACATTATTTTCGATTAATCCTGTAAAACATCGACGCATATTTAAATAATGGTCGCGATTTAAAAAGTCACTTTTGGTTGCCAAGACTTGAGCTACCTGCACCTGATGTTGCGCAAAAGTTTCAGCATAATTTTTCATAAGCCCAACTTGACCAATAGCTGCCAACACCTGTCTTTCCACGATCTGATCTACCGCTTTGAGTTTTCCTTTAAAGAGGGTTTTGCCAAAACCTATCGCCCCGGAACTGATGACGATAACTTTACAGCCCTTGTGCTTTAGCGTCGTTATCTGCTCTACTAAGTGCTGGAAAGTTTTTTGATCCAATGCTCCACTTGGTTCAACAAGGACATTGGTCCCAATTTTTATTACGACGGTTGGGGTTGTCATGAGGCTAATGTAACGTATAGAATTGCCGTGGTCAAAATATAAACCTTTGGGCTGCGCTTATATAAAGTTTATGAAAATTCTTGGTATTGAAACATCCTGTGATGAGACATCTGTAGCTATTGTTGAGAATGGTACACTGGTACATTCCAATATTATCGCTTCGCAGATTCCACTGCATCTTAAAACTGGCGGCGTGGTGCCAGAGGTGGCGGCACGCGAGCATGTTTTAAAAATGGTTCCGGTACTGGAAGAGGCTTTAATAAAAGCTAAGATGAGCCTAGATGATATTGACGCCATTGCCGTAACTCAAGGCCCCGGACTTTTGAGTTCACTGGTTATTGGGGTAAGTGCAGCAAGTACCCTGGCTATGGCTACTGGTAAAATATTAATTCCTGTAAACCATATTTCCGGCCATATTTATGCTAATTGGCTGGGAGAAAACAAGGACGATCCTATCCAGTTCCCCTTGATGGTTTTAACGGTTTCAGGTGGTCATAATGAGTTGGTGTATATGAAAGAGCATGTGGATTTTACCTTAATTGGTGAGACACTGGACGACGCGGCGGGGGAAGCCTTTGATAAGGTGGCTCGACTACTGGGGCTTGGTTATCCCGGTGGACCGCAAATCTCCCGCGTAGCTCAAACAGGGAACGGTTTGCGCTTTGCTTTGCCAAAAGTTTATTTAGGTAAAGACAGTTATGATTTTAGTTTTTCTGGACTCAAGACGGCGGTTTTGAATTTAGTAAAAGAGGAACATGCTCGCGAAGGTGTTTTAAGTTCTGAATTTATTGCCGATGCCGCAGCGTCTTTTCAGGAGGTTACTTGCGAGGTCTTAAGCGATAAGCTTTTAAAAGCGGCGGAACATTTTAAGGTAAAGGAGATTCATTTGGCGGGAGGAGTATCAGCTAATCGTCGTCTCCGCGCCTTGGTTCAAGCAAAAATTGTAAAAGGCTCTTTTTATGATTGGGGAGTAAAAAAAGAACGCCATCTAACCCCTAAAAAACTGCGCTTTGCGGAAAATATTGCTTATTGCACGGACAATGCGGCCATGATTGCCTCCACTGCATTCTTTCATTATCAAAAAGCTCCAAAATATTATAAAACCCTTGGTTCAGCACTTGCAGACCCTAGCCTTCATATGTACAATGTGAAGCATGAATGATCAAAGATTTACAAGCCAAGATGATGAGGCTAATGACACCGTAGTTCAGACTCCTCCTTTTCAAACACCAAAGGGCATCCATGATATTCTCCCTGCTGATCATGAATATCAGACTTTTATTAAAAAAGTTGTAAGACACCGTTGTCGCCAAGCTGGCTATCGCCGTATATCAACACCGATTTTTGAATTCACGGAAGTTTTTAAACGAGGCATCGGAGACACAAGCGATATCGTGAGTAAAGAGATGTATACTTTTCAAGATCGCAAAGGACGTAGTTTAACTTTGAAACCGGAAGGCACTGCCGGTGTGGTACGATCTTATATTCAACATGGCATGTCCGCTCTTCCTCAACCGGTGGAGCTTTATTATATTGAACCACATTTCCGCTACGATCGTCCGCAAAAAGGGCGCTATCGTCAATTTTGGCAGTTCGGTTTTGAAATTATTGGAGAAAGTGATGCGGCTCTGGATGTGCAGATTATTTATTTGGCTCGTAAAATCTTGGAGGACTTGGGGATAGCCCACCTTTTTACTATCCAATTGAACAGTATTGGATGCCAAGTTTGCCGACCTCAATATGTTAGTGTTTTAAAAGATTTTTATTTCAATAAGGAGCGTTCGCTTTGTGAAGAGTGTAAATATCGTCTTGATAAAAACCCTTTGAGATTGCTTGATTGCAAGCAAGAGGATTGCCGTATTTTGGCTCAACTAGCACCTAAATTGGCAGACTATTTATGTGCGGAGTGCAAGGAGTACCACAATGATGTTAAGGACTATATGGCAGAACTTAAGTTGAATTATGTTGAAAATCCTAGCCTGGTAAGAGGTTTAGATTATTACACTAAAACCGTTTTTGAATTTTGGGACAACAGTAGTGGTGCTCAAAATGCCATTGGCGGAGGTGGTAGATACGATGGCCTTATCGAGTTAATGGGTGGCCCAGCTACTCCGGCGTGTGGTTTTGCGGGTGGTATTGAGCGTGTTATCGCCAATATGAAGCGTGAGAAAGTGCGTGTTCCTCATAAGGATGGGCTCCATGTCTTTGTGGCGCAACTTGGAGGACAGGCTAAGAAAAAATGTCTTCCTTTAATTGCAGAGTTACGTGATGCTGGGATTAAAACGATGGGCGCTCTTGGCAAGGGTTCGATTAAAGTACAAATGCGTTTAGCTGATAAATTTAAGGTCCCTTATACGGTTATTGTGGGCTTAACCGAAGTACGTGAGGGTAATGCCATTATTCGTGATATGAAAGTTGGAACGCAAAGAAGTGTACGGATGAGCGATGTGGTGGAAGAAATAATTAACTTGATTGGTGAAGAGAATCGCGACCTCTATACTCCCGGGGATGCTATATAAATCCTAATAGCTCTTTGTATGTCGATCCATTCATCTTTAAAGCTCCCTGCAAAGCTTGAACTGAAATATATTTTGATGCTTTTTGCAGTGTTATTGGCTTTGATCCTTATATTTTGGCCTTCTTCGGCATCCACAAAAAATAGTTTAGGTTCCTGTTTGAGTTTAAAAAAAGTTGTTATGTATGGGGTAGATACTTGTCCTAACTGTATCAATCAAAAAAATATTTTTGGGAAAGATTTTAAAAATGTGAATTACGTAAATTGCGATTTCCATGAAGATGAATGTCATAAAAAAGGGATTAGCGTTTATCCCGTATGGTCCATGGATAATAGAGTCCTCATTGGGACACAATCACTTTCGGCTTTAGCAGATTTTGCGAGCTGCCCGTTATCATCATCGCCTACCCCTAACTAATACCAATGTTACAAAAAATAAAACAAAAAAGTTCCGCTTTATTGGTGGCTCTTTTACTTCTCACTCTTACTAAGGGTTATGGGCTTACTCCGGTAGCAATGGCCGCCACTTTTCCTGATGTTCCTGATAATACTGTGCATTTTCATGCTATTGAATATCTTAAAAATAAAGGGGTTGTTTCGGGCTATCCTGATGGTACTTTTCAGCCTGGTAAAACGATTAATCGCGCTGAAGCTTTAAAGATGGTCATGCTGGCAACCGACACCGCTTTAGACAGTGAGACCACACTTAATTTCCCTGATGTTGCCGAAAATGCTTGGTTCTATGAGCACGTCAGAAAAGCTTTTGATTTAAAGATTGCCGAGGGTTATCCCGATGGAAATTTTAAACCTGAAAATAACATTAATATTGCGGAAAGTCTTAAAATTATTTTGCGTTCTTTTGCTGTGACACTTCCTGAAACGGTGACAAAAGATGTGTATCCCGATGTCAGTAAAGATGTTTGGTATGCATCTTATGCGGAGTATTCACGGGTGAAACAACTTATTTGGGCAATGGATGACGGAAATCTAAGTGCTGGTCGGGATATTACCCGTGGTGATTTTGCGGAGATTATTTATCGACTCATGTACATTCGCGAACTCAATTTAGCCACCTTTCCTTTAAGTACGGACTGGCCAACATTTACTCATCCTTCTGATCATTATTAACTTAAATACCCCTTCTCTTGGCTTAAGATTGAGGCCGGTAAACAAACAGTTTTCTGGAAGCAGGACAGTGCGAACCACCAATTAAGTTTTGCACGAGTATTTCCCAATGGTGCTACTGTTGTAATGGCAGTAGATGTGAATGAAGATCGTTTAGGATTAAGTGAATATTTGGCTCGACTTAATTATGGACAAAGTGCAGAAACCGAACAGAAAACCCTTAATGGCTACCCTTTTCAAACGGTGACTGTGGCTGGAACAGGTACCGTTGATTACTATTTTGAGTTTCCTAATAAGTCGATTGTGGCTGTTTATACACAAATGGGAGATGGTTTAAATCAAACACAACTTGCCGAAGAGATTCGCTATATGGTGGGAAGTATTCGCTATAATGAGGGTACTGTGGCGGTAACATCGACTCCTCGTGATGAGTTTTTAAGTAATGTTCGTAAAAATATTTTGGTAAAAGGGACAGGACAAGAAGCCTTAAGTTTATTTCAGGATCTTTTAGTGATAGAGACCGATACGATAGGTATTGGAACCGGGCCGGTGGATTATTATTATAGTAATGAATATGATGTTACCCTTAAATATGAAAGAGACTCACTTACAGTTTTGGCCATGAGTGATGGACGTAATACCGCTTTCTAACTAGGATACATCATTTTTTAATTTTTAATTTTACAATTTATGCGAAAAATACTTATAGTACTCTCTGCTCTTGCTTTGTTTGTACTCATTGGCTGCCAACAAGCACAAGAGGTAAAAAAATCACCGCAGCAAGAAACATCTACCGCAACGATTACGGTAAAAGAAAATCCTAATGCTGCTGTACAATAACTTATTAAAGACATGAAAAAACTAAATTTCTTTTTTACATTTAAGGGTTTGCTCGTGATGGTTTGCCTGAGTTTATTTTTGACAGGATGTCAAAGTGGAACACCTATAGAACAACCAACACAGCAAGTTCCAGAAGTTCCTTTTAGCCAGGGGCCTACCAGTCCCCCATCTGTAAAGGGACCAAGTGAAGCTGTTCCAAACGTACCTCCAGCTGATCATGACCAACCCCAGGCTATTACAGAAAAAGAGACGATTCGTTATACACTTCCTACTTCTGATACTCCTCCCCGTTTTAGGCAATAATTTTTTTATATGGATGTTTACGAGCAATCACTGCTATTACATGAACAAAGTAAAGGTAAGCTAACCGTTGAGGCTAAAGTACCTTTAAGGAACCGTGAAGATTTAAGTTTAGCCTATACGCCTGGAGTAGCTGAACCTTGCCGTAGGATTGCTAAAAATGCTGATGATCTTTATAAATACACGATGAACTCTAATACCGTAGCGGTTATCACGGATGGATCGGCGGTGTTGGGACTGGGCAATATTGGAGCGGCGGCTGGGCTACCCGTGATGGAGGGGAAATGTTTGCTCTTTAAGCATTTTGCCAATATCGATGCCTTTCCTATTTGTATCGAAACACAAGATCCAGAAGAATTTATAAAGATCGTGAAAAATATTACGGCGGTTTTTGGCGGTATTAATTTAGAGGATATCGCTGCGCCCAACTGTTTTATGATTGAAGAACGTTTGAAGGCAGAACTTGATATTCCGGTGTTTCATGACGATCAACACGGTACGGCGATTGTGGTTTTAGCGGCAATGATTAACGCACTGAAGTTAGCGGGGATCGCGTGGGACCAAGCGAAAGTTGTGATGTCCGGAGCGGGCGCGGCCGGGGTAGCGATCGCTAAACTTCTTATGCTGTACGGCCTGAAAAACGTAATCATCTGCGATAGGCAAGGTGCTCTGGAACCCGGCCGCGCAGATCTTGCCACCAACTTATCTAAATTAGAAATCGCTAAGATTACCAACCCCCACCAAGAAAAAGGAACGCTCGCTCAAGTTTTACAAGGCGCCCATGTATTCATAGGTGTATCCGGCCCCAATGTGGTCACCACCGAAATGGTAAAAACGATGGCTCCAAAACCGATTATTTTTGCCATGGCGAACCCTGTTCCGGAAATCATGCCCGACCAAGCCTTAGCCGGCGGAGCCTTTATCATCGGTACCGGCCGCTCCGATTTCCCAAATCAAATCAATAATGTACTCGCCTTCCCCGGCATTTTCCGCGGCGTTTTAGACATCCGTGCCAAACAAATCACCGATGGCATGAAACTTGCCGCCGCTAAAGCGCTGGCTGCCCTTGTTCCGAACCCAACCCCTGAAAAAATTATCCCGGGAGTGTTTGATCCCGGTGTTGCAACGGCTGTTGCTGAGGCGGTGAAGAAGCAACATGCTCTTTAAATTTTCTCATCTTCAAAAAGAGCTCGAAAAGCTGCAACTGTATGTTCTATAACTACTTTTGGATCTTTAACCTTCCAGTTCTCTTTAGCATATACCGTTTCTTCAATAAATTTTGATATAGCAGTTTGAGCATCCGCAATACTCATATTTTGCTCTTTTGCCAATACTAATAACTCCCAAATCATTGATTTGAACTCTGGCGGTACATCAATTTTTGGAAGTTCTGGTGGTGATGGTTTTTTTACCTCTTCCTCTGGTTCTGCAGTATTTTTACTGTGGCTAGCATTAAATGATTCAACGGCATCCGCTAGAAGATTATAATCTTCACTACCGGGTTTATAAACTGTTGTTTGGGGTTCTTCTGGTTCTGATTCTGGGGCAGCATCACTTGCTGCATTTATATCTAATATATCTAATTCAGTTCCCACATCGTCATCCCTCAGTGATGGATCTGTTATTTCAGCTTTTGCCCCCAAGCTTCTTGCTCTACTTTCAAAAACCCTAGAAAGGGCAGCCTCTCCCCTTTTGGCTCTATCTCGCTCTTCCAATGCTTTCATCATACTGGTACACTCATCAACCACTATTGTTAATAGCGCATGTACGCCATCTCCATGCAGTGTCCCCTTACGCTCTCTTATTTCTCTTCTTAAAACATCTAGAACAATTCTTGCGGGTGCCTCTGGGCTTTCCTCTAATAATGCTGGAGCCCGGGTAGTGAGACGTGGCTCAGGACTTACTAGCCGTAATAAAAATGCGCCAGACTCATCAGTAGTACCTAAGGATGAAGGTCTACATTCATCATTTGCTACTCCATCTCCTGCCGTATTAAGACTATGTTGACTCATGAATTTTCTGGTTATAGTAATATTTCAGTATTTACGCAACTACTTGCTTGGGATTAAAGGTAGGGGTAGGCTTACTCATAGGGAGAGAAAGACCAGTTAGCTTTGAGATCATCTCGCTACCTGGTAATATAATGAAGGTTTGCGGTAAATATTACGAAATTTATGAACCATTTTTTTATTGTGGCTCATCGAGGGGGGGTATCGGATTTTAAAGAGAATACGCTGCAAGCCTTTAAATATGGCTTGGCCAATGGGGCGAATGCTGTGGAGATGGATGTGCGTTTTGATGGTTTACGGAGCCGTTTTTATCTTGAACATGATTTTTTTCATCCCGCAAAAAATAAGGAGAATGTGATTGAAAAGGTGATCCCTTTTTTGCCTAAAGACGCTACGCTTTTTATTGAGGTAAAAACATTGGCCTGGATTCGTAAGAAGTATGCGCTCCATTTTCTAAAAATGGTGGAGGATTTTGCTTTGGCTAAGCGGGCTATTGTTATATCGTATAACCCTTTTGTGCTATTGCATTTAAAAAAACGTATGCCTTCGTTGCCGATTGGCATTATTGTGAGCAACCGTTTATTGGCTTTTATATGGATTAATTTCTTTTTCTTTGCCTTGAGGCCGGAATTTATTATGCTCCACAAAAGAATGCTTTATAAAAAAAAGGCTTTGAAAGCGTTCATGAAATTTGTTAAAAAACAGAGGGTAAAAACACTAATTTTTACTCCAAATAGTGAAGCTGATTGGCAGAAGGTGAAGGATCTAAACTTTGAGGGTATTATTACGGATTACCCTTTAGAGGCTAAGCAATTTTTTAAGGAGGAAAAAGTTTAATCTATAACTTTTCTTTATGTCAGGACATTCCAAATGGCATTCCATTAAACATAAAAAAGCGGCGGAAGATGCCAAAAAAGGTAAAATTTTTACTAAACAAGCTAAATTAGTTGCTATTGCTGCACGTGGAGGCGGCGATCCATCGATGAATCCAACGCTGCGCATGGCGGTAGAAAATGCCCGTGCCGAAAATATGCCTTACGATAATATTGAACGAGCCATTAAAAAAGGGAGTGGCGAAGGTAAGGATGCCGTAAGTATTAGCGAAATAATGTATGAAGGTTTTGGCTCGGGTGGCGTTGCTTTGTATATTGAAACGATTACGGATAACTCAAATCGCACGTTTTCTAATGTTAAGTTGATTGTGAGTAAAAAGGGCGGCCATTTAGGGGCGGCTGGTTCGGTGGGCTATCTTTTTAGTAAGAAAGGTATGATTGAGGTGCTGAGTGCTAAGGCAGAAGAGGCACCAGCTGGAGCAAAGGCCGAGGACGACATCGAGCTTGCGGCCATTGATGCGGGGGCGACGGATGTTAAAGTGACGGAGGAAGGTATGGTAGAAATTTATACGGATCCGCAAAGTTTGATGCAGGTAAAAACGCAGTTAGAAAAAGTTGGCGTTAAAGTAGAAGCGGCTCGGTTAACTTATGTACCTTTAACGGAAGTTGTTATTAGTGATGCCGAAACAGCCCAAAAACTTATGGATCTTATCGATGCCGTTGAAGAGGACGAAGATGTTTCGATGGTTTATAGTAATGCAAAATTTGAGGTGTAAATTTTACCAATTTTTAATCCTCAAACTTGTAGGTAATACCTGGGTCGATTTCTACGGCGGCGCCATTTTTTAGGCCGGCCTTTTTAATAACGAGATCGGTGAAATTTTCTTCGGAATTGCTTGATGCTTCTGCATACCCATTGCGTTCCACTTCTTGGCTTGAAGTTGCGGTTTGTTTATTGATGGAAGGTTTTTGCTTGGCGGAAGTGAGGGTTTGCTTTACTACTTCCGGTTGAAGAGCTACAAGCGGAATGTGCATTTCCACTTCATCCTCCTGTAAAGGCAAACGTTCTTTTTGGTAAGCTTTTATTTTTTCGATGACCATCTGTTCGGTTTGGGCTAAGTCGGTGCTGGCAATTTTAAAGCCGGCGGCCTGAACATGGCCGCCACCGCCAAACATTTCCGCAATGCGGCTGGAATCAAGGCTTGGAGTCGTGGTTCGAATGCTTCCAGAAATCATGCCGTCATCACGCTCTTTTAAAAGTAAAATAACCTCAGTTCCGGGAGCATTGGTCATAAGTTCGTCGATAATACCCCCCGTTTCATCTTGGCGACTTTCGGTTTCCTGGAAGTCTTTTTTACTAATGGTGGACCAGACGAAGCGATGTTTTTTATCAATGCGAATATTGCTTAAAATGCGTCCCCATAAACGTAAAGTGGAAAGATGTTTGGTTTTGAAAACGTGTTGGATAATTTCTTGCTGGCGTGCTCCGTGCTTAATAAGTTGAGCCGATGCGGCAAAAGAACGTGGTATGGTATTGGCATTTTGAAAACTTCCGGTATCGGTGCTAATGCCGGCCAGTAAGAGGGTAGCAATATCCTCGTCCATGAGGGTTTTGCCAAACTCTCGTTCAAAATCTTGAATTAAAGGGATGAGCAGCTCGGTGGTAGCAGAGCTCATCACGTCCACATAATTGATTTTGCCAAAATGGTCATTAGAAGCATGATGGTCAATGTTGATAAGCGGAATTTTAGTAAAAAGCTCGGTATTATCTTCATAAAAACGGCCAAGTTGTTGTAGATCGCCGGTATCCACAGTAATGATAACGTCGTATTTGCTGGGCCCATGGTGAAAAGAGACATCTTCTGCTGAGAATTCTCCACTTTTTGCGGTAATAATGATGTTTACTTTATCCTGTTCCAATTGGGTATGGATGGTTTTAAGTTGAGCTTTTTCGCAGTCGAGGGTAACGATAAAATCTTGGGCAGCGGTAAATTCATTGCTGATAACATTGGTGGTTGGTAAAAACTGGAAGGCATCAGGAATTGGCTCGGCCATGCACACGGTAACCTGTTTTCCTAATTTTTTAAAAACCAAATACAGCGCTAAGGCACTACCTAAAGAATCACCATCTGGTGGCGCGGAGGGCATTACCAAGATATTATTGCTTCTTTTAATGATTTCTAGAATTTGCTTGCGGATTTTTTCCATGGAGTTGCTCTGGTTATACTTAGGAAGCTTCTTTGAATTATGCACTATTTATTATATTATGTCAATCTCTGGCACTGCTACGGCGATTGATCCTGATGTCTTTACACTCACATCCTTAATACCTGCAGGAGGTTCAGCCACTTCTGCTGGCAATTGCTTTATATCGATAAGATCCGTAAAACTCCTGCACTCATCCAGCAAGTTTTTTAATGAGGCAGGAGTATGGGCTATCGCTATTAAATGGGCAGCGCGGTTGGAGAGACGTATTTGTCCGTTATCATTTATTGTTAGTGGATGGGGGGTTTTGGGTGGTTCAGGAAGATAGGCAAATTGAAAATTCACCTCTATAGTTGTAAGTCCGGCGGCTATTAAAAATTTGACTGCATCGGTAATATTACGAAAGATGGCTTGTTCACGTAAAAAATTTTCTAATTTTTGCACCATACTCAATTCTGGCTTTCTGGATTGCTCTACTTCACCTACTGGAGCCTCTATTGCTGCTGCTTCTGCCGTCATAATTTTTGGAGTTAAGAGTGGTGGCTATTATTAGCAGACATTAGCTGTTTGTCAATGTAGATCCAGTGTCTGTCCACTATTTTACCTCCTCCTCATGCTCCCTAAAATCAACACATTTGAGTTGAATGTGGGTGGTACCACGCCATTCATTTTTGCTCACATTGCAAACTAAATCGACGCCTTTGCCTTGGCGTAAAAGATCTTCATGAGCACCAAATTTAAAGGCGATGACGGGGAATTTTTTATTACCATACTGTGCCTGGAAATAAAGATGCTGCCTTTCTTTACCTACCTTTTTAAGCTCGAGGGGAGAGATATTTCTCAATAGAAAATTGGGCTGTTCATTGCCGATACCAAAAGGTTCAAGCTGTTCTAAAAAGCTTAATAAATTGGTATTAATGTCGTCTTCTTGAAGCTCGCAATCGATATTGAGGTCTTGTGTAACATGATGTTCTTTAAGTTTTTCTTCGGCATAGATGGTCATGGCCTTCGCAAAATCTTCCAAATGCTCTTTCTTAAGATTAAAACCAGCGGCTTGGGCATGCCCCCCAAAAGAGTCCAGGAAACGGCTTTGACTGGCCAAGGCCTGGGTCATATTAAAATTTTCAGGACAACGCCCCGAGGCTACTAAATGGTCACCAAGGTCCTGTAATACGATGCAGGGACGACCATACTTATCGACAATTTTACTTGCCAGCAAACCTAAAATTCCGACATGCCAATTGGGGCTCCAGGCGATATATATTTTTTGATTACTCTGTTGTTGCAAAAAATAATTTTCCACCTCCTCAATGGCTTGCGTCACCATTTGTTGTCTTTTTTGGTTTAATTTTTCCAAATGCTCTGCTAGTAATTTAGCCTTTTCACCGGGTTCATCTTGCAAAAGTAATTGCAAAGCATAGTAAGGATGATCGATGCGCCCGGCCGCATTAATGCGTGGGCCAATCCGGAATCCAATAACGCTAATATCAAGTTTGGTTGTAGAGTCGATGCCGGCATACTCTTTAAGATAGTTTAAGCCGTGCCATTTGGTATTTTGCATTGCTTCTAAGCCATATTTTACGATGATACGGTTTTCATCTTTGAGCGGTCCCAAATCGGCTACCGTTCCTAGGCTGGCCAGATCAAGGAGCGAGTAAAGGTATTTTTCACGCTCAAGCGGATCTAAAACATCTGTTAATAAAGCTGAGGCTAATTTATAGGCAACGCCTGCGCCAGTAAGACCTTTAAAAGGGTAAGTACAACCCGGCTGCATAGGATGTAAAATGGCATAAGCACGGTCAGGAAAGGCTTGAGGAATGGTATGATGATCAGAAATAATAACATCGAGCCCTTTTTCTGCTCCTCGAGTGATTTGATTTTTACAAGAAATGCCGCAGTCTACGGTGATTAAAACGTTTACTCCTAGCTTAATAAATTCATCAATAAATTTATCGCTTAAACCATAACCATCATCTACTCGATGTGGTAAACGGTAAGAAACACGAGCGCCCAGTAATTTTAGCGTATGCATTAAAATGGCTGTACCGCTGATCCCATCAACATCATAATCGCCAAAAATCATAATGCGCTCCTGTTTGGAGATAGCAGTTTTGATACGTTCTACCGCCTTATCCATATCTTTCATTAAAAAAGGGTTATGAAAGCCCTTTTTATAACTTGCCTCTAGAAAAGTTTTGATGCTTTCCGGTTCAATTAAACCACGATTTTCCAGAATTTTCTGTACGGTATTTTTACTGGTATCGCTATTTTTAATTTTCCAATTTTTCCCAAGAATAGAGGACATAAATTATTTTTGCTGGAAGTACGTTTCTAACTCCAAACCATTGATCCAATAAATATCTTTATAACGTCGGAACCAGGTTAGCTGTCTTTTGGCGTAATTACGAGTGTTTTTTTTAATATTTTCGGCTGCCTCCTCCAAACTGCATTCACCTTTTAAATAGGTTATTAATTCCAGGTAACCGAGTGATGACATGGAACGGAGTTTTGAATTGTAACCGCGCATTAAAAGGGTTTTTACTTCGTTCAGCAAACCTGTTTCCATTTGCTGGTCTAAACGTTTATTGATACGTTCGTATAATAAATCCCGAGGCCAATCTATGCCAATCGTTAAAGTATGAAAGAGCGGTTCACCTTTCTGATCGATCTTTTTCTGGTTGCCGGCAATATTTATTTCTAAAGCGCGAATAACATAACGAACATTATGGGGATGAATACGAGCAGCAGCTTCGGGGTCGTGTTCCTGAAGGAGCTTGTGTAAGGCTATAGGGCCATGTTCCTCATAATAATTGGCAAATTTTTGGCGTAAATCATACTGCGGTGGCACCTGTGGTATTTGGTAGTTTTCCAAGATGGTGTTGATGTATAGCCCGGTTCCTCCGCAGACAATGGGAAGATGCTTGCGACGTAGAATTTCCTGAATAATTTTTAAAGCCAGGCGTTTGTAGTCGGCAAGGGAAAACTCTTCACTTGGATCGACAACATCCAACAGATAATGAGGTACTCCTTGCTGTTCTGCAGCTGAAATTTTAGCGGTTCCTATATCCATTTGTTTATAAATCTGGCGCGAATCGGCAGAGACGATTTCACCTTTAAAAGCTTTAGCGATCTCTAAACTTAGCGCTGTTTTTCCTGATGCCGTAGGCCCAACAAGAGCAATGAGTGGAGATTTTTGCAGCTCGTTAGCTTCCTGTAAAAAGTCTTGGATTTTAGAAAAAAGTTGTAACATAAGAAAGGATGTAAAGTCCTACCGCCTCAGGAGGCATTGTAAAACTTTATTTGGCTTCACGGAAACCTTATTACAAAATATGTCAATATCTTGAATTTCCTAGATAACAGGCTATTATCTACGTAATTAACTTGCTGCTATGAATAATGATGACAAAAGTGCAGATCCCGCTTCCATGGAGAGTCCTAATGAGTTTTGTGTGGTTTTCCGTAAAGATGCGTTGGTAAAATTAGAAAAGCTAGCAACATTTTTAGATGTTCCTTATGAAAAACTAGGAGATGTCTTGGTGAAAGGTTTACACATTATTGAGATGGCACGAGAGGGTAAAATTATCATTGAGACTAAAAAAGAGCGTCTGGAAATTGATGTAAAAAAACTTTAGCGAACAAACTTATGGTAAAAAAATATCAAACTTTTGATACGTTATCTCCGGCTCGTGAATCTGCAATTATCAATGCTGGAAAGACGGAAAATACTCGTAATTTAATTGCCCTGGTTTTTATTATCAGCTACTTAGTGCTCTTGGTTTTTCTGATTTTGCTTTCAGCTTTCTTTAACTTATCGGAAGATGCCGCTAAAGATTATTTATTGGCTATAGGTACACCGCTCGGCTTTATTATTGGTTACTATTTTAAGACAACAAGTAGAAGCTGATAGTGCACGTCAAATATCCGTATGTTCAATATTTTTACTTTGCTTGGTGTTTTTCTTCTCAATGGGGCTTTGGCTGTGAGTTCTTTTATTTTTGTGCTTGCGATGGAGCGTTATCGCCTTATGGATAGATCCAGATTTTTGCTGGCGACATTTATCATGTATGTTACGCAAATTGTTCTTATAGAAATCGTTTTGGGTATTTTTGACAGTATTTCCTACCCCCACGTGGCGATGATGGGACTGGGGCTTTTTGTTATAGCAATGCTGCTTTTCTATAAAAATCGCAAGCACATAAGTATCATTAAAAAAACTATACGTTCCCCTTTTCATGGCGTTTTGCTTATTTTTTTACCACTTATAGCTCTGCTTACGGTGCGTGCGTTTAATGCTTTATTACAGATACCCCTGGAGTATGACAGCGTTGCTTATCATTTGCCTTTTATAACGGAATGGTTACATACGGGAAGCTTGCGCGGACTCTATTATTCAGCTTTTGCGGGACCGATTGCTTATTATCCAAGTACTTATGAACTGCTTGATTTATGGACGCTGCTTCCTTTTAGGAACGATTTTTTCCTTAATTTAATTAACTTTCCTTTATTGGCTATTTTTGGTTTTACGTTTTATAAGCTTTTGCGCAATGTAAAAATCAATGAAGCTGTTGCCACTCTCACTATGGCACTTCTTCTTTTTATGCCGGTTTTTCTACGACAGGCTGGACTGCCTTTAGTGGATTTATTTTTTTGTTTAACTTTTGTCATCGCTCTTTATTTTTTGCAGTGTATCTGGATGGAGGAAAAACAAAGTAGCTATGGAAATTACTGGCTCTTTGGCTTAAGCTTAGGGCTTTTTATGGGCACTAAGTATCTAGGTATCGTTATGGCTCCTCCGCTGTTATTTGTTTTATTATTGCTGCTTTTTAAAAAGCGACAGAGCTGGAGGCATGCAGCCAAAAATACTTTAATTGCTGCTGTTGGTATTTTTGCCACCGGCTCATTTTTTTATCTTAGGAATTGGGTTAATGCTGGTAATCCGCTTTTTCCTTTGGAGGTAAACTTTGGTTCGTGGCAGATTTTTAGCGGCTATCCCGGGATGAAAGAGAAACTTATCGAAACATCACTTGTTGTTAATGTAACTTCGCTAGAAAAAGTTCGAGAATTTTTTTACAAATTTTATCTTATGGTTGGATGGCAAGGGTTAGCCATGGGCTTAATGTTCTTTTTCACTTTGGGTTTTGCACTTTATCAATGTCTGCAGTTACGAAAAAATAAAAAAAATACGGTGAATGATCTTATAGTTAGTTTACTACTTCTAGGTACTGCCCTCATCTATGCTTATCTTTATGTTAAGTCTCCTTATTCCTATCGTGATCTTATTCCAAATGTCCGTTATGCTATGCCGTTATTGATAGTGGCGGCTATCAATATGGGGTTTATTGTTTCACGACTGCGAAAACTGCAACCTCTTTTTTATCTAGGATCTGTGGCAGCTATCATACATGCGTTGGGATTTTTGATTCTTTATCCATCCAAACTGCTTCTAAGTAATGATCGCCTGTTGCTGGATTTTAGTATTTTACATAATTATACCCTGCTGTTTTTACTTTTCTGTATTGGGGGTTTAGCCTTGCTGTATCTATTTTATTTAGCTTCAACGCGCAAGAAAAATTGGCGTATTTACTCTACTGTATGCTGTGTAATCATACTCATAAGTTTTATAAAAGTTGGGAGTGTGACTTTTATAGAAAGAGAAAAACTGATCAGTTATTTTTATGAAAAATGGTATAATACTGATCTTCATACGCGCGATATTATGGCGGGATCTTTGTGGCTTAATGAAAATGCTCCCAAAGCAAACATTGCCTATAGCGGTTTTAATTTCCATTATCACCTCTATGGTCGAGATCTAGCTCGTGATGTTGACTATATCAACATTAATGACTGCCTAAACTGCCGCTATGTGGATTATAAAAATAGTCCTGACTCCATACGAGTTAATCCAAATCCAAAAGCTTGGCTTAAAAATTTAGCTGAGCAACAAAAAGATTTTCTTGTAATTCAGCCCAAACTGATGAAAGATGTAAGAAGTTTTGAATTTGAGTGGATCGCACAATATCCAGAGTATTTTGAGGAGGTTTTTAGACAGAATGATCTTCACATTTATAAAATTTTGTACG
>CAYMDR010000005.1:0-26076 GCA_964389195.1 uncultured Candidatus Peribacteria bacterium
TAATGCTTTGCCTAAACATCCTGGGCCAATATTTAAAGTTGCTGCAAAAAAGGGGGGGGGATTGAGAGCGGAAACTGTTTTTATAGAGCCACTCAAATTAACACAAGCAGGCTTCGGAGATCTGCTTAGAGGAAATCTTGCCGATGTTACTTACTACATGTTTATTAGAGATGAGGAGGGGGAAATTATTGCTACTAGAATTTCTTCTCTTGATATGGCTGCAAGAAATAAAATTGTTGTGAGTTCTAGTATTGAAGTACGGGATAAAGGAAAAGGCTTAGCGACCCCTGTAGATAGTATGTTTATGTCTCTTCTTCAACATCTGGCAGATGAGTATGGCAAGCCTGTGGAGTGGCGAATTCAAAATGAAAACCTGCAAAATTTAAATATTTATGAAAGCCGATCAGATGCTGACCCTATCAAGTTAGCTAAAATGAGGCAGGAACAAATAAGATGGCAGGCACTTTATGGCTCGGAAGGAAAATTTGGCATAAAAGATTATAAAAAAACTTTTTATCCCCATGATACCGAAGCATTAGGCCAAATTGCTGTCCAAACCCATTTGGATGTTTTACAGGTTCTTCCATCTTAAAATTTTCCGTATAAACAAGAAGTAAATTAAGTAGAAATTTATTGAATTTGACTCAGAGAACTCCTATGACGACCTGGAATTATAGAATTATAGAATTATTAAAGATAAGGGTTTGCTTAAAAAAATTGATACACTTGAAGAACTTATTTCAGCTTTGGATAAAAAAGGTAAATTACCGAAAAAGAGTGCATCTGAGCAATTAAGTGACGTATGAGTTTAGCAATATTACTTCCTCACTACGTCGGTAATTTTGTGGTTTTTATACATTGTTTGGAGTTCCTCTGTGGAAATATCGTATTCATCTGCGAAAAAGAAACCTGCTTCAGCGAAATCGACTTCACCTTCGTCGGGGTTGCCGTCCCATTCGTAATTGCTGATTTGAAAAGTAACTATATCCTTTTCCGTTTTTAAGACTTTAATGAAAGTATATTTGCCATTATCTTGAACAAGCTCATAAATGTCGCCTTGTGTCGGCTGGGCAATGAGTTGTTCCGATATTTTTGCTTTATTGATATCATGATAAATTCCGGCTCCAATTAATAAAAAAGTTATTACGATACCCGCGAAGGTATACCAGGGAGTTCTGATGTTAGAGGTCTGACTTTTGACTATGGTCATTAACTCCTCAGGCATATCTTTTTTTTGTAGTGTTTGTTTGCAGTGAGTGCAGACCGATACAAAATTTTTCCCTACTGGGAAACAGGGTATCCAGAAAATATGTACATAGGTCTGAAACATTGAAACATAAATAGTGCCAGAGGTTTGACAGTTTTTACACTTAAAACCTAAAGCTTGAACGGTTTTGAGTAGCAATGATTTGATGCCGTAGAAGATGAGCATAAATAATTTTAGGTGGTTTTAGGTTAGTCCTTCCGCCTCCATTTTTTTGTTCTCCGCGGTAACATACTCATTGAATTTGGCACCAAGTTCAGGAACAAATTCTGGGTGTTTGTTGTCACCAACTTTGAAGCCCCAATAGTTTTCGCATTCCAGCCATTTAGGATAAGGGAAGTTGTAGCGAGCTAAAATAAGGTTGAAATCAAGTTTTTTAGAACGATCGGCCGGGTCTTTTTCGAAAGCCATGTGCGTTTTAATGGTAGCGTATAGTTGTAATTCACAAGGTTCGCCGCCGCCGCGGAGCTTGGTTTGAGCAGCTTGTAAAAGCGGCATAAAAGCCATGGCGGTTTTACCCATATCGGTAGGATCCATCATTTTAGCGGTAAATCCAGCTTTTGCGGCTTTCCAGTCTGCTGCATTTACCCTATTGGCTTCTGCTATTTCAATCTCCTTGGCTTCATCGCCACCGGTATTAGCCATTAAAGCGCAAAGATCTGCATATTTTTCGAGAGTAACACCGTTTATAGCATCCATATGGCATGAAATTAAAAGATAAATTCGTGCTTAGTATAGGCATTCACACTGGGTAATGTAAAGCGCCCTTGCGGGCGGCTAATTCACTATTACCCTTTGCCCTTCGGAATGGCTTGTAAACTCTGGAGCGTACATGGATTCAATGGTTGTGATACCATTGGAGAAATCGCCTTCATAGCTCACACGTAAGGGGTACTCAAAAACGTAGGTTCCTTTGGAAAGACGGCCAAAGAAGAAGTTGGTGGCGGCATCGCGGGTGCTTTCATAGTAACCGAGACCATCCTGAAATTTGTAGCCGGAAAGTGTATTTAAGGGCTCAAAAGTGGAAGCTCGCATGTCCTTCATGTGGACGTACTCCATATCGCGATCAACACGAAGTTCAATCCGAACCTTTACCAAATCTCCTACTTGCAAAGTTGTGGCATCATCAAGAGGCGTAATGACGGGGCCATTTTCTGTATTTTTTTGTAAAAAAAGTTGTTTCTTTAATTGCAATGGCGTTGCAGCGGAAGTGATTTTATCCAGATCCTCAAAATACTGCCAGTACATGGCTCCCCAGGCGACGCCATCATCTTTTTTAGTGATGGTGATATTGCCCATATCTTTGTTGATTTCAGCTCCCGGCCAGGAGGTTTTAAAATAGCCGGTTCCTGCCTCAACTTTTACATCGTCCATAGTTTTTGGATCTATTTTTTGGCTACCCACCGTAATTTCTACTAAAGCATCACTGGCAAGCCAGTCTGTTCCCCTTAGTAGCAAGGCATAAATAGCTTCCGAAGTAGCCTTGGTGGTCTTCCAATTTTGCGTCTGTTTTTGTTTCAGCAGCCATACTTTCAAATCATCAACCGCTTTGGAATCCTTAGCAACTTCATCAAAGACTTCGATCATCAAAGCTTGAGTTTCAATGGGAGCTTGATACCAAAAATATCCCGATTCCGTATTGAAATACATGCCCATCTCTTCCGATGAAGCGGTGTGTTCTTTGAGCGATTTTACGATGTCCATTGGAACACTTGTATTGCTATCACGGTACAAGGCCAAAGCGATCATACCCTGCATGTAGACACCGTTTTGCTTGACCCAATACTGTATGGCCTGACCTTTAAAATAGTCGACCGCCTCTTTACTTTCTGCAGGCAGAACAATGTCTTTGAAGAAACTTCGGGCGTACAGATATTGAATCTGAATCTCATTTAAATGGTTTTCTTCCAACTTAATTTCGCCTTTTGCGGCCTGACGTTTTAATTCGTCATAGTCATTTTTAATAGCTCCATCCAGATAGCCAACCGCTTTTATCGTCATTGTCCAAACTCTCTCATCTTTTCTAATTTCTTTCACGCCTAAATGGTCAAGTTTACCCATGCCCGTGACAATATGTTGCGTTATATAACGATCCTCCGGCATGCCTTCAAACCAAGGCCAGGCTCCGTTTGAAACCTGCATTTTTACTAATTTGGTCAGATTTTGATCAAGCTGATTGCTCATGGTATTGAGATCAAAAAGCAGGGCGATACGATGTTTTTGTTCGGTCTCATTTTGGGCATCTCGTACCCAAGGTGTTTCTTCCAAAAGCAAAGATTTAAGTTCCTGATTTTTTTCTAGATTGGAAAGCAAGGCATCGGAACCACTATTCTTCCAGCTATCAAAAACCTGTTTGATTTTGGGATTGGAATTGGCGATATGGGAAGCAAGGCTATTGGCATAAAAACGGCTAAAAGTCTGCTCCGCGCACTCGTAAGGGTACTCCATCAGGTAGGGGAGCGCCTGCACCGCGTACCAGGCAGGGTTCGAGGTATATTCAAGGGTGAGCTTGTGATTTTTCAGGGTTGTGGAAGTATTGTTGAGAAGTTTATCAAAGGTGAAAGTTTTGGTGGTTTTATCACGGATCGGCAGTGGCAAAGTTTCTGTCACCAAGGTGCGGTTGGTTAAAACGGGAACCGTCATCTCTTCGCCATCGGAAAAATTAGCAGCCTGCGCAACAACTTTATAGGTGATGGCATCGACGCCTTCAGGAATTTCTAAATTCCAGCTTATATTGGTGCTTTGTTTGGCTTTTACTTCAAAAGTTTTTTGGGCTGGATCTTTGAGTAAAGTGGTTAGGGGCTTCATGGTTAGCGCGTCAAAAAGCTGCAACTCCACTTGGCCTTTTAAATCTTTATCCGCAAGACTACTGATTTTAGCGGGAAAAGTTATTTTATCGCCTTCTCGGAAAAAGCGTGGAGGGTTGGAGACCACCATTAAATCTTTTTGAGTCACTAATTCATTTTGAGCCAAGCCATACTTTAAATCTTTGGTGTGCGCAAAACCAAGCATCTTCCAGCGCGTTAAAGCTTGGGGAACTGTGAAAGCGATGATAATTTCGCCATTGGCATCGGTTTTTAGGTGCGGATAAAAGAAGGCTGTTTCATTGAAATTAGTACGCGTTTGGATACCAGCAAGGCCGCTGTTTGCATTTGTTGTAGGTGGCGTTGGGGGTATTTCATTTGTAACAGTAGTGGAATCTGCCCTTAGTTTTTTGTATTCGCCTGGAAAAGCTTCTCCGTCTTTCATGATTGCTGATTCAGTGGTAACTGCTCCTCTTCCTGGTTCAGCCATGGTGGGCGCAGCGAAGTCGCCCATTGCCATTTCACTCTTCTCGTAGCCGAAAGTCGTGGGGTAGTAGATTCCACGATCTGAATAGCCGAAAATAAAATCGTACCAATTAAAAATATCATAATACTTGGCAATATAGTCACCGCCGGAGTTCCAACCTTTTGAATAAGTAGTAGCATTGGAAAGGGCAAAGCCGGTTCTACTTTCCCAATTTAAAGAGGCGTAGTAGCTGTTGAAGATATTAAAATCCCAGCTATTTGCCCTAAAGGCATCTAGCGAAGCGTCATATAAAGCGGCGACCATTTCGGCAGCAACTTTATCGCCATTTTTTCCTTTAATTTTAATGCGCCATTCCTCTTTTTGGCCGGGCTCAAGTTTATCGCGGAACGTTTCAAAAACAAGGTCGAGCATTTTATTGGTATAAGGCACGATAATTGTTTCGTCATGTTGGTAGAGTCGATTGTTTACGACAAAAGTATAGTGGAGTCCAATATTGCCGCGGTACTCTTCTTTAAGCGGAATATTTAAAAGATGCGTATTATTATCCAGAGCGATCCACTCTTTGTGAATAATTTTCCCATCCTGTTCCAATTCGTAGAGGGCTTTGGTTTTTAGTGAAGAGCCCACTAAAATCTGCGCATACTCTCCCGGCTCGCCAGTGATTTTGATGGGATTAAACCAATCGACCATCGGATATGGAACCTTTATGTTGGGTGCTACATCATACACTGTGAAATAGCTCACCTCCTTCACCTCCTCGCCGTTTTTATCTTTTGCGAAAATCTCCAGTACATATTTTCCCTGTGGCCAAAGCGTACCTTTTTCATCCACCATTTTTTCAAATTTCAAAGTTTTAGTTGTTGCGGTATCAAAAGGTTTATCAAAAACTTTGGTTTCCTTTTCCCAGGTGAAAAAGTTTTCTTCATCGGCATAGGGATGCTGAGGGAAAGTTTTTGCAAACTCCTCTTTGCTTATTAAAATTTTATCCGATCTCTGCCATAGAGGTTTTTGATAAGCTGTGTCAGGACTTTTGAGTTTATGAATCGTAATTGTACCTTGGGCTTTTTGGAATTCGCCACTCAGGTTGGTGGTGTTAATAGCAAATTCTTGGGGTTTACTTTCATCAACATTTTCTGGCACCTCAACATTTACGACTAATGATGCGTAGCCCACCTCTACATCCTCCGAAGAACTGTGTGTTTCACCATTGATATCGGTAACATCGGCAAAAACGGTATAGGTAAATGTTGGCTTTGAATCTTGAGTGATACTCAAATCTGGTAGTGCGGAAAAATTGATTTCAAAAGCACCATTTTCATCGGTTTGGGTTGTGCCATTCGTGATTTCGACTTCCGGTGAAGTTGGATAAAAACCACGCCAACAAAACCACCAGTAAGGGAATCTGGCCTTTCTAACGACGCGGTACTGTACACTGGCCTGATCCACATTTGCGCCGGAATAGGACGTGGCCTTACCGACCATTTTTATTGAATCTCCCAACTTAAACTCATCTTTTACTTTATCAAAGGTTACCTCAAATTTAGGACGTTTATAGTCTTCCACGGAAAAATAGGTGGAATTATCGCCGCTGAAAATCGACATCTGCCCATTTAAACCATTAGAAGGTGCAGTAAAAGTTCCGCTGAAAGTTCCATACTCATTGGTTACTAAGGAAAGTTCAGCAACTTGCTGGCCATTCACATCTCTTAAGCTAACATGTGCCGGATAGTTTGTTTTTATGGTTTGAATTTTATTGGTGCTATCACTTTCCATAACTAGACCTTTAAAATAGATGGTTTGCCCCGGACGATACATGGCTCGATCCATGAAAAAGAATGTCCTGATAGCTGAGAATCTAGCTTCTTTATAAGGTAGCCCTCGATAAAATTCGCTTGAGCCGTATCCAAGATATTCACTTTGAAGATCTTTGGTGGAAAGATGATCATCGCCATTTTGGAACTCTAGAGAAAAACTTAGATCCTCATGATCATCTCCAGTTGGAACCTTGAAGTAACCTTCCTGATTCGTTGTGAAGAGTTCACCTTTGCTGTCCTGATATTTGCTTGTATTGTAGTCATATTTATTTTTCCACATCTGTACACTAACATTTTTTAAAGGTGAGCCACTTGCACGATCCATCACGTAAAAATCCATACTTCCATCCTCTTGGGTACGATGAATATAGGCCATTCTGGAAACAGCAATAAAATCATAAGCAACCGCATTACTTTGGTAATCAAAGGTTTCGTTGGTGCCAGCTAAAATCACATATTGTCCTAAAGGCAAAGCCGGTATTTTGGCTTCTAAGGAATGGTTTTGGTAGTCGCCTTCATCTTCTAGAGTGATGGTAAAAGTTTGGAGTGCATCCTTCTTGGTATAAAAATCTACCAACTCCTGCTGATAATCTCCGTTAGCAACTTGGGAAGAGGTCAGGCTATTTTTCAAATCATGAAGCTCTTGTGTATCGGTTTTTATAATTTTAACGTAAAGTTTTTGAATATTTTTATACTGAATTGAACTCAAAAAAGGTTGGTCAGGAAGATTGATGCCTTCTGTGGTTATTTGTAAATTTTTGGCTTTAATAGCGGACTGCAGGGTTTTGCAATTGGTGGCTCCATCGCTTTCTGGGAAGCGGCTTATGGCTTTATCACACATTTCGAAGGCCGTTTTTGCGTCGAATTGGAAGAGCGGATTTTTGGATGTGACCTCCGGCTGTAATGGGTTATATTTGAGACTGCTTTGGTACAAGGAGGTAGCATGTTGAAAAGCTATTTCGGTGGAAAGTGGCAAAGCTAAATATTTATCCTCCATTTTTTGCAAAGCGGCACGATAGAGTTCGGTCTTATTTTCCATTACGGAATTTTGCTCTACAAAAGCCAATCTTTTTAAATCCACATCTACCAGGCTATCTGGAGTATCATCCTGAAGATGAAAACTGATGACATCTTGCAAAAGTTTTAAAGCATGAAATTTGTAAGAAGTGGTGTCGGCGGTTTCAAGTTTTAACTGGGCAAAAGCTTCGGCACTACCAAAATATTCATTATTGTTAAAAATAAATTGCTGCGCTGGATAAGCTAGGCCAGACTCTTCATTCATGAAAAAATCGATGGCTCGATGCGCTAAAAAGTCATACAAGGTTGGACGGAATGTTCTACCGTTAGGGATTTCGTTATTGGTTTTGAATAGTACGGCTTCATACAGATTCACCGGAATTTGCTGGAGCTTTTCAGTATCTTCCAAAGAAAGCTGATAGTTTTTGGTGATTTCGGCACTTAATTTATGCAGATCCCAGGTGCGAAGATCGGTTTCATTTAAATTTTCCGTGGCCGTGCGTGTATCAAAACGGTAGCGGTTCTGCTGGTAATAGTTAGCGTACATTTCGGCCAGCATAGAGTGTAGAACCGGCTTCACGGGAAACTCGGATTGCTCTAGCTCAACCTTGAGATCCTCGATATTTTTTGCAAAATCGTAATCAGGGTTAGAAGCCTGAAATTTAAGTTTATGAACAACCGCTTTCACCAACTGTGCAGGATTATTGTCTTTTTTCGCTTTTTCATAGATTTTATTTACTTGTTCTAAAGCTGACTGCGGCAACCCTTGGTTTTGAAAATTTTCAACATCCTTCCACTCTGTTTCATAATTATCGGTGGAATAGGTGGATAGATCGCCGAGCTTATTCGTAGAACCACAGCCCGCTAAAAAGATGGACAGAAACAAAGAAGCCAGGAAAATAAAACCTGTTTTTTTCATAAAGTAGGGTTAAAGAAAAAGCTGTGTCTTACTCCATATACAGTAAAATAGTCGGCTTTATATTACTCGTTTAACCTTGCAATAACTAGAAATAAATTGGGTAATCTAAAAATGTTTAGCATCCAACGGGTGGCCTTTTAAAAGCACCGCTCCTTTGCCACTGTCATCAAACTTTGTGAGATCGGCACAACCAACGCTTTGGCATTGCTGACAATATTCCCGTGTAAGTACCACCGCATTTTCGGCAAGATGCGTATCTAGACTTTTTGCCTCACTAAAAGCTTTGGTATCATGTTTTGTAAGATAATCCATTAGTTTTTGCTCGTCCTCAAGGGCATAAACCTTAGAATCCATCGTGAGCGCTTTGTTGCAGACAGCACAAAACTTTGCCTTGAAACTCTGAAAAAAGAGCGCTCCTCCACCTAAAATTAAAAGTGCCTCCAGGGCAATCATTTGAAGTGATATTTTTACGGTTCCAAACTGATCGGGAGTAAAATTCCAAATAACGACGGCGATTCCTCCAGCCACTAAGGCAACGGAGAGTGCCACACGTGAAAAATCCATTTTGCGGGTGATTTGATTTTGCTGCTGAGACATATAAAAAAGTTAAAAACTTTAGATAAGAAAATTTACCTGAACCATTTTCCAGGCTAAAAATAGACAGGCTAGCCCCATAACTACACGGCTTGCTACAACTCTTTTTGAAGCTGGAATAAAGATAAAAATGCTTAGAAAGTTATTGGGAAATAAAAAGCGCAATGAAGCTGGGATTTTATCTGTAGCGGTGGATGCGTATCTTAGGCTTAAAATGCCGTAAGCGGCTGAAAAAAAGATGATGAGGTATTGCATAATTTTAGTAAGAATTAAAACTTGCTGTAGTTTAGAAGAAGATGCGGAAAGAAGTCAATTTAAGGTGAGGCTTTAGCGATATTATAAACACTATACTCCGGGACTTTCGCTAAGGTTAGGGCGTTTGATTTGATGTTTGGACTCCATGTTTCTGCCGTAAGTGTTAACCCACCAGAGGTATCTATTGTTAATTTCCATGCTTTTGCTGTTCGGACATCGGAATTTACTTGGGATGCCTCGCCTTGGCTTAAAATCTCAGATAATGGGATGGGGGAACGCATGGTGGCTTCTAGTTTAACTACCAGGTTCTTTTTAAGTATAAATGGGGTTCCAATAAGTTTGAAATGGCGGAAATCGATTATCTTGGGAGGTGTATGTTCAGGATTTGTATCCGCTGCCATAATTACCAGTTCATCATTTGCTGCTGCCTGTTGTAAAGTTGTATAAAGAGTATCTTTTGGGATTGATGTGAGCCTTTCTTTTTGATCTTGTTGTTCCTGTTGATCCTTGCCGCCAAAACATAGATCAATGAGCGTTTGAGGCAATAAACCTTGATATTTATTAGCGTAGTAACGTAAAAAGGCAAAAGCATAGGCTGGGTCGGCGGGAGAGGGTGGTAAAACCGGTTCCGCGCTATATTCACCTTTAATGTTGGTACTGAGGGGATCAAGTTTGAGCATTTTTAAAAGTCTTAGCAATTCGTCATGAAGGGTTGTTGTACCATCTTCAATAGGACGAAGCTTATCGCCTGGGCGTAAACGTGAGAGCGGTTTTTTTTGCACCAAGTCTTTTCTAGCGCGTGCCATAATAGCTTCAAAAGCTTGGATAGTTAATTGGCCATCGGGGGTAAAAGGATCAACACCTGTGGTAATATGAATTTCATCTCGAGTGGTTCCAGGAAGATCCTTAAGACAATCTCCTATTACTGCTTCAATAGCTTGAATGGTATCAGTACCTCGTGCTGTCACCTCTATTCCCTCCTGGAGACAAGGCCCTCGTACATCCGTACCCACGCGTGAAGATAGTAGTGTGCGCTCTAATCCTTCCATACTGACAAGCCTTTACAAATTTAGAATATGTTCTAAAAAGTTATACACTAAAGCTGGCGTATGTCAATACTCGATGGGTTATTATTTGGCCACCGTATGCTATGAACGCTTATTTAAAAAGAGGCTTATTAAAAATAGCATGAGGGCGATAAGTACTATGGTTCCGCCGCTGGCAATGTTGGCGTAGTAAGATACAACTAGGCCGATAATTACCGCAATAAGGGAAAAAAGTACGGAAAGCAGTAAGGTTTTTTTAAAACTTTTGCCGTATTGCATAGCGGTGATGACAGGGATAACCATTAAGGCACCGATTAATAAAATGCCGACGATACGCATGGCTAAAGAGACTGTAATGGCAGCTAAAATAACGAGGATGCGGTTGAAAACTTTTACATTTAACCCATTGGCCTGAGCAAGCTCTTCATCAAAAGAGACAAAAAAGAGTTCTTTAAAAAGACAAAAAACGGCACATAGGACAACAATACCAAGTGCACCAATAAAATAAAGATCGGACTCGGAAACGGTGCTGATACTCCCAAACAAATAGCTAAAGATATTGGCATTAAAACCATTAGCCAAGCTTATAATGACGGAGGCAATGGCTAAGCTTCCCGAAAGAAAAAGTGCTAAAACAGATTCGCCATGGATTTTTTGAGTCGTGCGGAGTTTATCAATACCAAGCGCCGCAATAACAGAGGTGACGGTGGCGGTTATGACCGGATTTCCGCCCGTTAAAATGCCAACGGCTACTCCAACTAATGATACATGCGCTAAAGTGTCGGCCATTAAGGCATAGCGCCGCACTACTAAAAAAGTGCCGATAAGCGGAGCAATAATCGCGATAATAGTTCCGGCGAGAAAAGCTCTGATCATGAAATCGTATTGGAAAATTTCAGGCATGATCATTTTTTGTGAAGATATAGGCGGCGAGAAAAGTTGAGATCGGTACGGCCAAAACAAGGGAAGTACTCCCCACTAAAGTGCGAACAATTTCTTCGACGATGGGTTCACTATTAATGTTAAGCCACAGTGGGACATTGGAAGAAGTACTGAAAATAAGAAAAAGTGGCAGAGAAGCTCCGGCGTAAGCGAGTACCAACGTATTTACGAGTGAAGCGATATGTTCTCGTCCTACGGTGAAACCGCTTTTGTAGAGCTCTTTAAAAGTTAACCGAGGATTAGCATTTTTTATTTCTTGAATAGCGGCAGTTTGACTGGTGGTTATATCATCTAATACACCGAGGGCACCAATAATAATGCCTCCCAGCAATAGTCCTTTGAGGTTTAGATTTTCAAAAGGGCCGGATTGGAGATAGAAAACGTCTTCACTGCCAAGGCCGGTAAGATGCGTGAGCTCCACAAAAATGATCGATAAGAGAGCGGAAAGACAAAGGGTAATAAAAGTACTGGTAAGGGCGATAGATGTTTTGATATTAAAACCATGAGCGAGATAGAGTGCTATGACCATAATAAAGAGCGAACCAATAATGCTTACCAATAAGGGGTTCATGCCGGCAATAATGGCTGGAATAATACCTTTGATAAGAATGAGAATACTGGCACATAAACCTATGATGGAGGTAAAGCCGCGCATTCGTCCCAATAAAATGACGAGGCCAAAAAAGAGAAAAATGATAAGGTAAATCGGTGGCAATCGGTAGTGATCAAAAATAGTGTAAACCGCATCGCCATCTGCATTGGTGCTTTTGGCAATAATGGCAACCTCCCCAGGTTGAAACTTTTGATCGTCGCGAAGAGAGATATTTTCGCCATAGTTGATAGTAATGGCTTTTCCTTTTTGAGGTCCGTTTTCTATTTGGAGAATGAGTTCTTGTTGAGGTTGAGTCTGCGTGGTGCCGAAAACTGGAACCTGTTTTTCACTGGGGATGCTTAAAACTTTTGCGCGATAATAAGCCTCAGGCAGATTGAGTTCGGGCGGAAAAGGCATGGCTGGCTGCGGTGTTGTTACCGGAAAAACTGTTGATATATCTTTAGTTTCAGCTGCATGAATTTCGGCATCAAGTTCGTGTGCGCTTACCGGGAGCGGCATTACTTGAAACGTAGTTATGAAACCTAGGGCTCCTAAGGCTATTAAAAAAACGGCGGCTATTTTTTTGGAGTTGTGCATATTAATGTTCATGAAGCATGGATTTTACTTTGCGGCCGTAGAGTTTTTCAAGATACTCCTCTTTAATAAAATCGCGAGGAGAGCCGTGACACACCACGGTTTTATTGAGGCAAAGGACGGAATCGACCTCTTTAGCCACCACATCAATATCGTGTGAGACAAAAAGAATAGTGAGCTTAAGTTTTTTATTGAGATCGGATAAAAAGTTGTAAAATTTTTCCTGAGCGCCAATATCAACCGCAACGGTCGGTTCATCTAAAACTAAAATTTTGGGATCGCCGGCAAGTGCCCGAGCGATGAAAACTTTTTGCCGTTCACCGCCAGATAAACTACCGATGAGACGGTTTTTATTTTTGGTAACACCGGTAATTTCCATCGCTTTGGCTACGGCGGCATAATCGCTTATTTGAAATTTTTTAAAAGTTCCGATACGAGGGGTTCTGCCACTTTTCACCACCTCTTCCACGGTAGCGGGAAAAGAAAAATCTCCCTGCGTTGACCGTTGCGGTACATATCCAATGGAGGCTTTCTCTTTACATTGATTGCTATCTTTACCAAGAATAAAAATTTTGCCAGAGGTTGGTTTTAATAGACCCAGAATAATTTTTAACAGTGTTGTTTTGCCTCCACCATTCGGGCCAATAATGCCCAAATACTCGCCATTTTGTACAGCAAAACTGATGTTTTGAAGCACCTGGTTTTCACCGTACTTAAAGTTAAGATTTTTTACTTCGATGCAAGGTTTTAAATCTTTCATGGTGGTATTTTACCATGACACGCTTAATGGACGCGAGGCAGATCATTCGTGATATCTGATTATTGTATTGAGATTCCTTGTAGTTATTCCGCATCATCTTGGTTTTTTATGAAGTTTAGAGTATAATTCCGGCTAGTAAGGGTTTATTTTTTAATTGCGATTTTATGAATAATAAATCTCAAAACCATAAAAAAGATGTGGCTGAATTTCCGTTGCTACGTTTGGCTCTGGGGGCTGCCCTTGGCGCTAGCGCCGGTTATATGTATATAGCGCATAAGGAGGATATTGATCGTGAAGCAAAGAAACGTGTGGATCAAGTGGCAAAAATGTTTTATCAGTCTCAAGTAGAGATTGAAAAACGTGTTAAGAAAATTTGGGGTGAAGTGAGCAAAAATACGATTGCTACTTATTTGGATCTGCGTGGTATGTTGCTCCATCAACTTCAAACACAAAACCCTGGGAAGACTGGAGCTATGCTCAAAAAACAGTATGATCAGATTGTGGATAATGTTATTGCATCGGCACGTAAATCCGGCCTTTTAAGTCCAGCGATAGAAAAAGGGATCGCTGAAATGTTTAAGTTGGACTGGAAGGATATGGAAAAAATGTTAACAAAACTTATGATAACAGGCGCACGTGAAACGGTGAAACAGGTACAAAAGTTACGCTCAGGGAAGAAGGTTCGCGAAGTGCGAAAAACTATTACTAAAGCTGCTCAAAAGATGGGTACCTCCGCTAAGAAAAGTAGTGGAAAAGCCAAAAAGACGGTGAAAAAAGTGGTGAAAAAGGCTGTGAAAAAAGTTACGCCAAAAAAGGGTAAGAAATAGTAAAAGGTGTGTCTTGTTTATAAAAAAACTCCGTATCTAGAAGGTGAATACGGAGTTTTTTGTTGTGAGGGTTTTAGGTTTGTAGGTCGCCAGTATCGACAACTTCTAAGTCTTTGCTGAAATCGATACTCCCTAGTTCTTGCATAAGATTTGGCCAGTAATCCCATTGATCGCCAGGAGCCGTGGAACCACCTATATAAACACCTTTTGCCCCCTGATCGGTTAAAAACATGCCATAATTTTTAAGTGTTTCTAGAATGACACGTGCCTGCCCGGTAAAAGGACCGCCGTTATAGCCAGTATCAAGATCGAAGCTAGCTTTTAAACGTAGACGAGTACCCATTGGTGGGTAGCTGCTATTATTTGTTCCAGATGCCACTGGATAATTAGCAGCTGGGGCAACATATGCTGTTTGTACTTTTGGCATGGCAAACATCAAAGCGTGGTTCATCTCACCGGATGAGACTTCAGCATATTTAGCTAAACCAACGTACATAGGTAAACTTGAAGCGGTAGAAGAAGGTTTTTTAGCCGTTGGCGGTGTGTTGCTTTTAAGATCATAAATACCACCGGCATCCGCTTGCCAATGCCAGCTGCCACTAATTTGTGTAAGATCATTGGTTGTGAGGGCTAAACCTGTAGCATCATCAATACGGTTGGCGTGGAAAAGTTCGTATAGCAAACATTCGTCCTCGTCTACTACATAGAGATGCCGGTCGCTACCCGGTTTACCTAGATTTTCGATTTCAGCATCGTCAGGGATGGGCATGGGCGTTGGACTGCCATTGGTCATAACATCACTGTTTTTACAATAATGAACACCAGGTGTACATTCTACGTTTACTTTAGCTTGTGAACTATCAACAACCGATCCGGCTGGGTTATCAAATCCTGTATGAAAAGTTACTACATCTGGTGCCATTGTTGCCATATAGATATCTGACATAGGATGTACGGGATAATTAGAAATATTGGTATTCCAAGGGTTATCATCAGGATAGATTTGGCAACTGCCTACATGGGGAACTGATGAGGATACTGGGGAGGACGGGGTTGGGGAAGCGGGAGGGGTGGCTGGCGGAGGAGTTGCAGTTGGTGGTGTTGCAGGAGGCGGGGTGGCAGAGGGAGGAGTGATGGCCAAATCATCTGCTAAAGCTAAAACATTAACGATTATTTTAGCGATTTCACCGCGGGTGATGCTGTTATCGGGGCCAAATAGTTTAGTACCGGCATAGCCACTCGCAAAATTCTTGAGGGCAGCAAAGGCTATATATTTGTAGTACCAAGCATTTTTACTAACATCGGTAAAAGTGTAGTCTCCTACTATTTCCGTAGTTTTATATTGGGATAAAAGAATAATTTTAAGAGCTTCGGCACGGGTAACACTGCTATCTGGCCTAAAAGTTCCATCTTTATAGCCATCAACCCAATCAAGAGCCTTGGCTTTGGCAATAACATCTCTGCCCCAATGAGCTATCGTTACGTCGGTAAAGGGGTCGGTTTTTGCTTTTACTACACTGCGTTTCTGGCAATCCACTAAGATTTTTACCATTTCGGCGCGGGTGGCTAAGGCATCTGGTTTATAAAGGTTTAATTTTGTGCCATTAGCGTAGCCTTCAATGCCACACTGATCTTTTAATATTTTTACATACGGCTCCGCCCAGTGGCCTGAAATATCCGCAAAATATGAGCCGCTGGCGGCCAGTGCGTTGAAGGGCAAACTATTTATAAAAATGGTAGAGGACAGTACGGCAAGTGTGGCCAGGGAAAACCAGGGGAGGAGTTTTTTGGTGGCGGTCATAAAAAATATAAAGAGATAACAATGGTAGGTACGACAGTAGGATGATGTTGTTACATCCTATGGTACTCCCTGCCGAACGATTATAGGCGATTTTTTAAAGTTTTTCTAAGATTTTTATAATCCGGGCAGAATTTTTGAACGATGGCGTAAAATTTTGGTGAATGGTTATGCTGTATGGTGTGGGCTAATTCATGGATGATAACGTAATCGCTAACGGCTAAGGGCATTAAAATAAGATGCCAGTTAAAGTTGAGATTATTGCTAGCAGAACAGCTGCCCCAGCGTGACTTTTGAGCACGGATGGTGATGTTATTAAAATGGGTGCCCATGATTTTGCTAATTTCCGGGGTGCGTTTGAGGAAGTGTTTTTGGGCGATTTGGCGTAAGTATTTTTCAAACGCTTTTAGGGTTTCTTGTTTTTGACCTATTGAAAAAACGTGCAGCTCTGTGCCATCGTAATAGGCTGTATCGCCTATGTATTTTAAAGTTTTCACCTCTTTAACCGATGAAGTTTTTTTAGAGGTTGGGATGATACGGATGGTTTTTGTTTCACCTAGAATACTGATACTTGCTCCATCAACAAGTTGAAAAGTATCGCGCTTTTGGCGGCTTATTTTATGAAGATTTTTTAAGATCCACTGTTCTTTTTGTTGTATAAAATGGTGTAATTGCCCTGGGTGGTAACGTCTAGGAACCACCACTTCAAGCCCGTTTTTAGCACTTATTTTTAAGGTGAGGCGGCGGGCAAGATTGCTGCTAATGAGCGTATAGGGAATTTGCTGCTCCGCAAGATTGAGCGTTTGAGCTGTTTTGATGCGCAGGGGAAGTCGCTGGCGAGCGCCGATGTTGAGAAATTTTTTGAAGAGCATGGAGAGATTTTAATCTTCTGGATTCTTAATAACACCTGTGATATCCGTAAGCTTGGTAAAATCGTAGGCGGGATTTGTTATTATGATGTTTTTAGGGGGATGAGGCCAGACTTCTGCTAAAGGACGGGTGTTCATGGTTGAAGTTTTTGGATTTATTTTTGCTGTGCGAAATTTTGCTGTACTAGTACAGCAATACGTTGGTGTTTTGGTGAGTTTAGCCAGTTGCACCATCATGTTGGTACCGATTTTATTAATGATGAATTTGTCAGTAAGTTGGTCAGCACCGAAAAGGAAAAGGTTAGATTTTTGGAGATTAATGTAAGCCATGGAATCCACGGCTATTGTTGTTGGGATGCCGATTTTTGCCAGTGCTTTTGCGGTGAGGCGGCCGGTAAAATTGGGGCGCGTTTCGCTGCAGATGACTTGGAATTTTTTGTCTTGGTTATAGGCTTCTTGAAGTATGGCGATGACGGTAGTGGAGTAACAATAGGTAAAAATGGTCATGTCATTTTTGATGATCTTAGCACCGTTTATGGCGATTTCTTTTAAAGTTTTAGAGGCAGGCATTCTTGAGTTCAGTAAGTAATTTTGGCAGAGCGGTGGTGGACGTTTTTACTAAAGCGCTTCCGACGATGAGGCCGGCGGGTTTGGCTTTTTTTAAGTCCTGGATGTGTGCAGGCGTAGAGATACCAAAGCCGATCATGAGAGGCAGTTTGGCCGTTTTTTTGAGCTTTTTAATAAGGTCATGGATGCGTGGATCCAGAGATGTGCGTGTGCCGGTGACTCCTAAAGTACTTACTACATAGAGAAAACCGCTGGCCACTTTTTCGATCTGGCGGAGCCTTAATGTTGTAGTGTTTTCACTGACGATGAAAATTTGGTGGAGTTGATTTTTGCGGGCGGCTTTTACAAAAGGTTTTGCTTCTTCTAAGGGAACATCAGCAATAAGAATGCTGTCCGCCCCGGCTTTTTTAAGGTCTTGATAAAATTTTTCGACCCCGTAATGGATGACAATATTGGAGTACACTAGTATGCCAATGGGAATACGAGTAAGTTTGCGTATTTCAGCGATGAGTTGAAGAGCGATAGGCGGAGTTATGCCTGCCTGAAGGGCTTTTTCGTCTGCGGCCTGAATGGTTGGCCCATCGGCAACGGGATCGGAAAAGGGGATACCAAGTTCAAGAATATCGGGCTTTGCAGCAAGATATTTTTTAATTCTTTCTAGAAATGCTTTTTTGTTGGGATGGCCGAGGACTTCAAAAGGGCAAAAGGCGGGGCGATTTTGTTGTTTAAGTGTGGTGAAAGTTTGTTGGTAGCGGTCGGTAAATGTTGGCATCGGCGAGTAAGTTAAAGTGAGAGAAGTTCTGATACTTGGTTGAGATCTTTATCGCCTCTTCCTGAAAGATTTACAATGACGATGCTATCGCGCGGAATTTTTCCTTTAAGCTTGAGGGTGTAAGCAAGAGCGTGGGAAGATTCAAGGGCGGGAATAATGCCCTCTTCTTTGCAGAGGATTTGAAAAGCTTGAAGTGCCTCTTGATCGGTAGCGGAGACGTAGGTGGCGCGCTTTGTATCTTTTAAAAAGCTGTGTTCGGGGCCGACCCCTGGGTAATCGAGTCCGGCTGCGATGCTATGGCTTTCGGCAATTTGGCCGTTTTGATCCTGTAGAAGATAAGAGATCGAGCCGTGTAATGATCCAACGGTACCTTTTTGCAGAGGTGCACCAAGAGCAGGTTCGACACCGATGAGCTGAACATTTTTATCTTTTAAGAAAGCGTTAAAAATCCCCATAGCATTGCTGCCACCTCCTACGCAGGCGATGATTTTATCAGGGAGCCGGCCCGCTTGTTGAGTGATTTGACGACGTGCTTCTTCGCCGATGACTTTTTGGAAATATTTTACGATACTGGGAAACGGGTGCGGGCCGGCGACCGTACCGAACAGATAGTAAGCTTTTTGACTGTTGGCGATGTAATATCTCAAAGCTTCGTTGATCGCATCTTTGAGTGTCTTGGAGCCTGATGCAACAGCAATAACCTCGGCACCGCAAAGTTTCATACGCAGAACATTGGCACTTTGTCTTTCTATATCTTTGGCTCCCATAAAAATTTTTACGGGGATTTTCAAGAGTGCGCCTGCTAGCGCAGTGGCAGCACCATGCTGTCCAGCACCGGTTTCGGCAATGATCTCTTTTTTATCCATGTATTTGGCAAGCAGTGCTTGGCCGATGGCATTATTGGTTTTATGGGCGCCGCCGTGGAGAAGATCTTCGCGTTTTAGATAGAGTTGAAAGCCAAGTTTGGTGGAGAGGTTTTTGGCATGGTAGAGCGGCGTAGGGCGACCGGCAAAGTTTTTAAGAAGATCTTGGAGTTGGGCTTTTTGCTTTGGATCTTTTTTAAATTTTTCAAATGCTCTTATTACTTCCTGTAACGTTGGGACGAGTAGTTCAGCAACAAACATTCCACCAAATTGGCCAAAATAACCGCTACTGGCCTTGCTTTGTACTACATGTGTTACGAGCGGATTTTTTTTCATAAAGTTTGGTAACGTTGTAATTTATTCATGAGTATTTCGAAATTTTTTAGGTTTAAAGATTGGTCGCCATCGGAAAGAGCTTTATGTGGTTCGGGGTGAACTTCAATGATCAGGCCGTGCGCTCCTACGGCTAAGGAGGCTAAAGCGAGCGGCGTTACTAGAGAGTATTTACCGGTGCCATGGCTGGGGTCGGCAATAATAGGCAGATGACTAAGTTCTTTTGCTAAGGCGACAATGTTAAGATCCATGGTATTGCGGGTAGCGGTTTCAAAGGTTCGAATGCCGCGTTCGCAAAGGATAACATTGGGGTTTCCGGCATTTAAAATATATTCAGCGGCAAGGAAAAACTCTTCCAGGCGCGCGCTTAAGCCACGTTTTAGGAGGATCGGTTTCTTGAGTTTTCCTACCTCTTGTAGCATTTCAAAGTTTTGCATGTTGCGCGCGCCGATTTGAATAATGTCGGCATACTCGGCAACCATATCGATATTTTTTACGTGTAATAGCTCGGTAATAACGGGCATGTTAAATTTTTTACCGGCTTGCTTGAGAAGCTTTAACCCCTCTAAGCCAAGCCCCTGAAAAGCATATGGTGTTGTACGAGGCTTAAAGGCTCCGCCTCGTAAAATTTGTGCGCCGGCTTTATGTACTGCCTCAGCAGTACGCATGATCTGCTCTTCCGATTCAACACTGCAAGGCCCCGCCATCACCACAAAATTATTGCCACCGATTTTTACTTTTTTATTAATCGTAATAATCGTGTCCTCTGGCTTGAATTCGCGACTTACCAATTTATAGGGTTTGGTTACACGGATAACATCTTTAACACCAGGGAATTGTGGCAAAGTTGCGGCGGCGGCATCATAATTGCTGTTACCTAATAAGCCGATGGCGGTACGCATGGAACCGGGAATAAGCTTGGCCTTGAAACCTAATGTTTCAATATGTTTGACGATATTTTGAATATTGGTCTGACTGGTTTTGGGCTTAAGAACAACGAGCATTTATTTTAATTAAGAATTAGTGATTGATGGTGGGATTTAGAAAAGTTTGCAGCTTTTTAAGAGGATCAGTGGCCGTTAATAGCGCGGTGCCGATTAAGAACGCATCAACTTTGCCAAGATAGGGCATGAGGTCTTTGGTCTCAGAGAAAGCACTTTCGGCAATAATAGTTCTAGATGGGTTAAGTTTTCCAATTAAACTTAGGGCGTGTTTAACATTTGTTTCTAAAGTGGAAAGGTTACGGTTATTGATACCAATAATTACCTGTGGGATATTCGGTAGATCGACAATTTTCTTGAGATCATCTTCATCATGAAGTTCAATAACGGTATCGAGGCCTTTAGCGTGAGCATAGGCGGCTAAATCTTCTAACTGTTTTTTTTCTAAAATGTGAGCGATGAGTAAAAGAGCGTTCGCTCCAGCCGCAACGGTGATGTCAATTTCGTTAGCCTCTTTGATGAAATCTTTACGGATGATGGGTAAAGCTGTAAGGCTTCGAACCTGTTTTAAGAGCTCCATGCTGCCATCAAAACGCTTTGGATCTGTTACTACGGAAACGGCGTTTGCACCACCTTGGTTATAAGCTTTTACTAAAGTTTCAATCGTGTGTTGGTTGAATACGCCATGGCTGGGTGATCTTTTTTTGATCTCAGCAATGATGGCAATTTTATTTTTGCCGATGATGGCTTTGGAAAAACTATTGTTCATTATTTTTGTAGCTAAGAAATTTCTGATGAGCTCCTCCTGAATTAATCGTTTTACGAGCAAGCTCTAAACCTGTAGCGATGGTGGGTGTTATGTCTCTTGTATAAAAGGCGAAAGCGCAATTGAGTTCGAGTAGATTTTGGAGGGGCGATGGCGCTTTACCTAAAATAAGTTCATGAAAAAGTTCAACATTTTCTTGCGGGTTACCATTAAGTGTGTGCAGATTTTTCTCTAAAGGAAGACCAATATCTTGGGGAGAAAAAGTAAACTCTTTGATGTCGCCGTTTTTGAGTTCGTAACAAAAAGTTTTTCCTTGCAATGTTACTTCATCTAAACCGTCTTCACCTACCACTACTAAGGCGTGTTTATAAGTGAAATTTTTCATGACCTGGATAAGCTTTTGGGCAAGTTGGCGTGATGGGACGCCCAGCAAATGGTAAGTAGGGTGAGCCGGATTTAAGAGTGGCCCAATCAGGTTAAAAACGGTTCGAAGGGCAAGCTGTTTACGGATGGGCATAAATTTTTTGAGTGCCGGATGGAAATGAGGAGCATATAAAAAACCAAGATTTAAGTGCTGAATATTTTTGGCGATTTGCTCCGGGGTAAGATCGATTTTCAAACCCAGCGCTTCAAGCAAATCAAAACTTCCGCATCGTCCCGAAGCTGCTTTATTGCCGTGCTTGGCTACTTTTACTCCTGCTGCGGCAAGTACAAATGCTGCTGTGGTAGAAATATTCATACGTGGCAGTCCTGATCCACCGGTACCACAGGTATCCATAAGGTCGTCTGCAGACTCAAGCGGCAGCGGCAGAGCATGTTGGCGAAAACATTGAACGGCTGCGGTTATCTCATCTACGGTTTCCCCTCTTTGTGCCATTTCTCGAAGTATCGTAGCGATCTGTTCATCACTATATTTGTTATCGATCATGTCCTGAAAAAGGTTGGAGGTTGCCATGGCAGAGGTTTAGAGAGCGAGGAAATTTTTAAGTATTTTTTTACCTTCAGGTGTTCCGATACTTTCTGGATGGAACTGCACACCATAAAGAGGGCGCGTTTTATGGCTTATGGCCATAATAAGATCGTCTTCGGTACTCGCGATAACGGTGAGCTCTTTTGGTAAAGTATCCTGAGCACCAATCAGTGAGTGGTAGCGCATGACGTTGATTTGCTTTGGCAATCCTTTAAAAAGCGGGCTTGCTCTATCTAAGGTAATAAGACTTTGCTTGCCGTGCACAGGGTAGGGGGCGCGAACGATCTTGCCTCCCAGCTGGTAAATAATACCTTGATGGCCGAGACATACCCCTAAAATTGGCGTATCGGTAAACTCCCGAATAACTTGTGCACATACACCAAAATCATCCGGGTTTTCCGGCGTGCCTGGCCCCGGAGAAATAATAATGTGGCTATAATTATTTTTTTTGATCTGTTCTACGGTAATTTCGTTATTGCGAAAAACTTCGGGACTACCATAAAGTTCGGCACAATATTGGTAAAGGTTGTAGGTAAAGGAGTCAAAATTGTCGAGAATGAGGGTTTTCATTTTAGAGAACGGTTAAAGGAGCCCGAGCTTTATTGTGGCATTCTTGGTTTTCATTTTCTGGGATGGAATCATACACGATACCGGCTCCGGCACGAAGGGTAATTTGGCCATCTTTATACAGCATGGTACGAATGGCGATGGCAAAATCCATTTGGCCAGAAAGGTCGAAATAGCCCACTGCTCCACCATAAATGCCCCGAGGCTCTTGTTCCAGTTCGGCGATAATCTGCATGGCACGAATTTTGGGAGCGCCGCTTAAAGTGCCTGCCGGGAAAGCGGTTTTAAAAATTTCAAAAAGGTTTTTTTCTGGCGCGGGAGTTGCTTTAATTTCTGAAACCATGTGCATGACGTGGCTGTATTTTTGGATCTGCATTAACTTGGTCACTTCAATCGTACCGGGCTTAGCTATGTGGCCAAGATCGTTACGCCCAAGATCCACCAGCATCATATGTTCTGCGCATTCTTTACTGTCTGCTTGAAGTTCTTCCGCCAACTTTTGGTCTTCCTGCTCGGTGCTGCCCCGTGGGCGTGTACCGGCAATCGGACAAATAAAAACCTCGTTGTCTTTAACTTTTACCAAAGTTTCAGGAGAGGATCCGATGATAGAAAAATCGGGATATTGCAAATAAAACATGTAGGGCGAGGGGTTTTGGAGGCGTAATTTGCGATAGAGATCGAAGGGTTTGTGCTTTGTTGTTTGTACGAATTTTTGACTCAGTACGACTTGAAAAATTTCACCAGCAAGGATTTTTTCTTTGGCTTTTTTTACCATATTTTCAAAATGGGAAGACTTAGAAGTGGCAGGAGCTGGCGGGGTATTTACGGCTTCAAAAGCAAGTGCCGTGGTGCTTGGGAGTGAAGAGTTTTGGTATTCTTCAAGCACCTGAGTGAGTGTTGCTTGGTCATAGGCAATAAAAGTGAGTGTTTTTTCAAAATGGTCAAAGATAAGGAGTTTTTTAGGTAGAAAAAAAATACCTTCAGGAATTTGGGCGTTTTCTAAAGGGATGTTTAATTTTTCAAAATGGCGAACGATTTCGTAGGAGAAATAACCAATAAAGCCGGCTTGCAACGGCGGGAGTTGCGGGTCGGGCTCATAGTTAAGTTCTTGATAAGCTTTTGCCAGAAGCTCAAGGGGGTTTACAGCGCTGCCGGCTGGGAAGATATGTAATTCCAAAGGATCAAAACCAATAAAAGAGTAGCGGCCATTACGTTTGTTTTGCTCGGCACTTTCCAGCAAAAAAGCGTAGGGGTATTTTTGCGCCATTTTATGGTAGAGCGATATGGGCGTTTCGTTATCGCAAATAACTTTTTGGTAGTGGGGCTTAAGTGTTTTCATGGAGCGCAAGGTAATGGTAGCGTGCGTTAGGCAATGATTGTGTACTGGTTTATCGGTACAGGGTGGGTAAAAAAATTTAGCGCTTGGCCGTAAGCTTAGCGATAATGCTTTTGCTCTTCTGGAGAGCATGAGAGCCACGGGTAACCTTAGAAATACTTACTTTTAAAGTTTTGCTTACTTTACGCTGAGGGATGTCTTTTAAAAGCATCTTAAAGATTTGCAAGCGCTCGGAAATAGAGCTTAGCTCATCGGAAGTCAGAAGATCTTTTAGCAGTAATTCTGCATCTTTTTTGGACTTAATTTTCAGGAAAAGTCCGCAAAGTTCTTGGAAATGGTCTTTTTTCATGATTATATTTTAGGTATTCCGCGTGTCAGTTTCTGTGTACTGTTTGGACGGTACATTTTATTTAGAAAAAAGTCAAGGCCGGAGCTAAGGGATTTATTTTGATTGAAATAAATGTTTACTTATGGTCAACTTAGTATTACTATTACGTTATATGTAATACTTTTTTATGAAAATCACTACTGGGAAATTAACTTCCAAGGGGCAGGTTACCATGCCGGCCTGGGTGCGAGAAAAGCTTAATGTTAAGCCAAATATGGAGATTGCCTGGATTGAGTTTAAGCCGGGTGAGATTTCCGTGGTGGCTAAAAAACCTTTGGGTAAAAATCCATTTGATGCCCTCTGCGGTATTTTAAAAGGGAAGGGGGCGGATCATATAAGTTTAGTGGATAGTTTACTGGAGGATCGTAAAAAAGATATTGAACTAGAAGATAGAGCTCTTTAATTTTTAATTATGATGGAAATACTGGATGCATCAGCCTTATTGGCTTTTCTAAAACAGGAGCATGGATATAAAGTGGTACAGACTTTATTTAGACAAGGTGTTAAGTCTAAAAATTCTTTATTTATACACCAAATTAATTATATTGAGGTGGCAAAAAAGATGTTTTATTTTTTTGGGGAAGCGGTTACAAAAGATACTTTGGCAAATTTACAGCAACCATTTTTCGGGATTTCTAATTATATGGATGAAGATTTGGCACTCTTTGCAATTCAGACAAGAGCCATAAAGAATATTTCCCTAGCGGATGCCATTGGACTCGCTTTTACCAAAGTTATGGATGGTCGATTTTGGACGGCGGATAAAGCGCTTAAGGATGTTGCGAAAGCGATGAATATTCGGTTGGAGTTAATTCGATGAGGGGTTTTAGATCATGGTAAAAATCTACCATAATTATGGTAATTAAATGATGCCTTTAACTTGTTTTGAGCGCTTATTTGGGATAAAGTAAAAATGTAAAATAACTTTGTATCGTATGGATTCATATATTGTTAAAGTTTCGCCAAAGGGGCAAATAACTCTTCCTGTAAAGGAAAGAGCAAAATCTAAATATAAAAGATATTTACTTGAGGTAAGCGGGAAAGTTTTTATTTTGAAGCCTATAGAGATTAAAATTCTTGGCGAGGATCAAGATGAGACAAAGGATTTTTCTTCACTGGCAGCTTCCACTTTTGATTTTTGGAATAATGAACAGGATGATATTTACCAGAAATTTTATAATAAATAGTAACGTATGAAAATAACCCAGGGTGATATTGTGTTAGTGCCTTTTCCTTTTACCGATTTGTCTTCTGTTAAAACACGGCCAGCGTTGGTTGTTTCCAATGATTCCTTAAGGGGCGATGACGTAATTCTTTGTGGCATTACCAGCAAAAAGGCTGGGTTTCAAGAGCTTGAGCTTACCAATAACTCTTTAGTAAAAGGCCGGTTGCCTTTAAAATCTTATGTCAGAATTGGGAAGGTTGTAAGTTTGGATAAAAAGATCGTCCGACAGGTAGTGGCGCGAGTAAAACCGGTTCATCTTCAGGCTATCGTAAGGGCAATTTCTGGATTTTTGAAAATATAAGGGTGGTATTAAAGTTATTTAAAAAGATTTGAAAAAGTTTTTTTTATCCTTATAGGTTTTTACTCCAATACCATTTTTTGCTTCGTCCAAGTCTTTTGCTAGATGGCCGTTGTGAAGTTTGTTTGATTGGTTGGTGTTTGTTTGATTGGTTGGTGGCGGAGACTAGGGAAGATCCAAAACGTTTGGAGTTCGCTTGCCTCCTTGCTATAGAATCGGGTCGCATCCGCTTGATGACGACACCTCGGTCGCCCGTTCTGCGGAGCGACACTGCGCCTGACCGTAGCCTTGGCCCGGTACTTCGTGCGTATTGGGCGAATTGCCGCGGAACTATGGGGATTTTGGGTCGTTGGGTGGGTGGGGGCGATTTGATGGGAGGATTTTTTGTAAAGCTAAAGGGCCGGGTTTCATCTCTCGATGGAACGCCGACCCTGGTCGCTTTGTTGCTTTCTGCGGTTACCTCCCCAC